>JBFFMG010000374.1:0-3322 GCA_041554215.1 Labilibaculum sp. | reverse complement strand
CCCCTAATGTTTACCCATAATAGCTTTGAAATGATTAGTGATATTTTAATCAGATATCAAGGTGATAACCTACCAAACATTTTAGAAGAGCTTACTCAAGTACTCCGAAAATTTGATCCCGGCTATGTATTAGAATATACAATTATAGAAGATTTTTGCAGAAACAAATACAGGAGCGAAGAAGAATCCATTCAATTAATGGGATATACTTCTATTATATCACTGGTATTAGCCTTATTAGGTTTGTATGCCTTATCCCTTTTCATGGTACAAAAACGCACCAAAGAAATTGGTATCCGAAAAGTAACAGGTGCCAGCGAATGGCAAATTACATCCTTACTGTTTTCCAATTTCTTGAAATGGCTTGCTATTGCATTTGTGATAGCCATTCCAATTTCCTATTTCATCATGCAACGCTGGCTGGAACAATTTGCCTATCGCATTACTATTGGTCCGCTCCCATTTATTTTTGCCGGAATACTAACCGCAATTTTTGCCCTGTTAGTTGTTGGCGGACAAACCTGGAAGGCTGCCAATCAAAATCCGGTTGATTCCTTACGAAGTGAATAGTAGTCACATTTAGAAATCATTCAATAAGGAAGCACATTCTATTATGCTTGTGCTCCCTTATTATCGGATATAACACATTTATCTGTTTCCTGAACATTTAGAAGCTTTTCCGACGGCGCGGAACTATAAAGGAGTGGCGACAAGCCTCAGAGGAGTGGCGACAAAGATCAAAATAACGACGACAAGACTTAGAATAGTCTCGACAAAGAGTAAAGTAGTAACGACAAAATATAGAATAAAAACAACAAAAAATAAAGTGGCAACAACAAGAAACAAAGGAATAGCGACAAACTACAAACAAATTATTTTATCTGAAAATGACCTCAACGTGTTTCACGAACAGTATGCTATTGATTAAAATGCAGAAAAAAGTAAGTGAAATTCTATACGGTCATTTCCAGATAAAAATTGAAACATCACCGGCGAAACTATATCGATTATATCTGGCCACCTATTTCCGGCACTTTTTAAACAAAGGACTTCAAAGTGTTAAATTGAAGAACAAGTAAAGGGATTAAATTCCTTACAAAAGTGCCCCTGCCACTTCATAAACTGCATCAACATTGCGGGCATCGGCAGGAGTTTCTCCCTTGACATATCCTAAATCTGTTAAACGCAAATGCGTAAAATCTGTAATTTCGTTTTTACACATCACCAATTTGCCACAATCTTTAGGACAACCATCAATAACCATAATTTTTGCACCTCGAACGGAATCTATCATCTCGGTAATTCCCGCTCCGACAAATGCCAAACATTTCATTTGAGCTTTTCCTCTTTTTTGAAGTTTTCGAGCAACTAAATCAGTTAGCTCACCTACATCAGCTGCACCCGAACATGCAAAAACAACTTTTGTACTTTTTTCATCACATCCACTAGATCTATTTTCCATGATGTTTATTTTAAGTGAAATTATATTCTCGCAAAAACAGCATTAAATCATGCTCCTATTCTTTCTAACCAATAATCTGAATATCAATACGCTTTACCTTATCAAGCAATAGTAAAGGAAAACCGCTTAGATAAAACTCATAAGTAAAAAAACCTCCTTTACCAGTATTATAATCCCGATTAAATCGAACTCCTGTCTCCCTCGTAAATTCATAAATTACGAAATTATTTTCATCCAAAAAACTAACAAAATAGCCATCGGGATAAAAATTATGATTGGACTTGACCAGTGCCTCCTTTTTAATATTACTCCGATCGGACTTTACTAGCTGATTTTCACTGATAAATTGAAAATAATATCTTTCATAAACTACATATTCGTTATCATCATCATCTTCATTATACTTTGTAACATTACGCTTAAAAATTATTTGATTCGTAACATTTATAGGTTCTGATGCTGACGTAATTTTAAAATTAGTTGATACAGCTCCTAATTTCTCAGAAATGGTTTGAGATTTAACTCCAAAAGCAACTAATACCAATAACACTGTAATTATACGCTTCATTATATACATTTAAATAATATTTTCTATTCACTTAATAATCACACAAATCTCTCCCAAAAACCCAACAGTACATCATCTAAAATGTTTCAAAACCGATTCAAGTTCAGTAGAGATTCGTTCGAAAACGGTATCAAATTGCCCGACTCCATCTATCTTTTTCACTCCATGCAATTGATTGTACTTTTCAATTACCGGCACTGTTTTTATTTCATGCTCTTGCAATCGTTTCACAATTTTTGAGGTATCGTTATCGTATGGCATGCATCGATTGGTTTTACTTCTTTTATCCAATCGACTAATTAATTCCAGTGTTGGCACTTCAATTTCAATAATTTGAGAAATAGCAGATCCATGTTTTTTCAGCAGTCCATCTAATATGTACGACTGAACTAATGTGCGTGGAAACCCTTTAAAAATAAACCCTTTTACGCCATTCGAATTTGCAATTTTCTTCTCGATTAACTGCACCACAATTTCGTCAGGAACTAATTCTCCATTTTCATACAACTCAACAATTCGGTTTCCGATATCGGAGCCCTTCTGAATTTCCTGATCTAACATTTGCCCTGTAGCAAGGTATTCCAAATCATATTTTTTTGCCAGAGCAATTCCCTGCGACCCCCTTCCAGAACCAGGATAACCAAACAAGACCAAATTGAACAAACTCTTACTCAACTCTTCCTTAATAATCTTTTGGATATTCTTATTTACCTCCTTGATTGATTCATCACCTTTCAATCCAAAATAAACTCCTTTGTCTTTATAAAACTGTAACACAGGAAGTGTTTTATCATTGTATTCTTTTAGTCTATTTCGAATAACCACCTCATTATCATCTGCCCTGCCCGAAGTTTTTCCTCTATTCAGTAATCTTGAAACGGAAACTTCCTCATCAACTTCCAAACTAATCAAGCAATTTAACGAAGTATTCAACTTTATCATTAAGCCTTCCAAAATATAAGCTTGAATATATGTCCTGGGAAAACCATCAAACAAGAACCCATTTGAATCAGGATTTTCGGTAATTGTTTTTTCTATAATCTGAACAATGATTTCATCAGAGACCAAACCACCTGAAGCGATAATACTCTGAGCTTCAACACCCAATTTACTTTTATCCGCAATTTCTTTACGCAGTAAATCACCCGTTGAGATATAAAAAAGATTGTACTTATTAATCAAAAACTCTGATTGAGTTCCTTTACCTGCACCAGGAGGTCCAAATAATGCGATGTTTAGCATATAGAATAAGTTAGCTGTACTATTTACAAGTTGATGTAAAAGACACGATT
>JBFFMG010000373.1:0-3348 GCA_041554215.1 Labilibaculum sp. | reverse complement strand
CCAGCGATTTTAAGCCTCTGCCAACAAAAGTTTTGTAGGTATCGTAGTCATGTATTGGAAAATTTTTTTCGCTAAGAACAACATTCATTGAATCGGCAATATCTTCAATTGAGTTAGCGAGTGTGCCGTCGAGGTCAAAAATAACTCCTTTTATCATTATAATTTCTTTTTAATTACGAAGTACAAATATTGGAAACAAAGCTCGAGTATGCAAAGGGAATCATCGAAATTTTCGAGTATAAAAAAGCAGTCAATTAGAATTCTAATTAACTGCTTTTTAGTACTTATTTGTGTATTTATCTAATGATGGTTCTTAATTCAGCATTGTAATCATTGATAACGTCCATCCATTCGTCAAACATGTTTTGCCATGAACCTTCACCGTACAGCTTTTCAAACTCTTTTTTAAATCCAGCATCTGTCGACCAATCGGCATAGCTTTTAAAATCCCATACCATGCCAACATCAGCACTATTGGTTGTGTGCAATGGGTTATTGAAAATTAGGAATGCTACACCCATTTTTTCAGAAGTCTTCATAAGTTTCTTGGCGATCTCTTTAAAACGATAATATTGTCCTTTTTTCAAATCAATTGCCCAGACTTCATAAAATTTGGAATTCATTAGGATATCTTTTCCAAAAGATAATTTTTCATTGTAATTCCAAAGGTTCACTGGGCCATATTTCTCAACTAAAGGCTCTATAGTTTTATCCCAGTCATCCTCATGACCATTTTCTTTGGCAGGTCTGCTGTCTAATGCAGCGTAAGTTGTTGGTCCCATAATCCAAACATACCAACCGGCTTTATCTCCGTATTCTACTCTTCGTAAACCAGCTACATAATCACCTTTTGGGTGAAATTTTTCATTGTGAGCCTTAATTGCTTTTTCAAACTCATCGGCCATTCCTTTTTTTGGTAAAATGTAAACACTCTCAACAACTGTCTTCTCTGGTTTCTCATTGGTTTGTGCAACAACTGCGAAACTAAAACATAAAGCAATTGCCAATCCAATTATTCTCTTTCTCATGATAATATTGTTTTGGTGAATAATGATCCAAATTTACAATATTATTTAGAATAATTCTAATTAATATTTATTAAACAGCTAATAATAAGGCTTGTGTGAGGTTCTTATTGTGATGTTGCGTAAAGAGAAACGACAATGGAATGGGTTCGAAAATATAGCAGTTCAATGGGGATGAAAAATATAGATTGATATCGTTTGCATAAGGATTACTTACTCAAAAAGAGTAATAAAATTCGAAAGAATCCTTTAAAAATGGTGTAGATAAGAAAAAAAAAAGCATATATTTGGAACTCTTAAAGATGAGGAATAGCTTTTTTGAAACAGATAAATAACATAGCAATTGAAATGAACATGTTGGGAACCAACATGGGAATGGCTATGTCTGAAACTTCTATTTGTGCTATTTCTACAATAATCACAACTACGACCACAACCCTTTAGGGGGTTGAATTATTACATATCGCCACAGGTGAGTAGTTGATTGCTCAAAAACCATAAGGTATTGTTTACCTTGTACATATAACTGATTTGGAATAATTGGTATTGTCGGAGCATTCTAAGTAACAAAGCAGAATAACTATTTAACCAAAATTTATATCAATCGATGGACAACCGGACATTTGTACGGAAGGAAATCCATCATAAGAAATTAATCAATGAAGGTTTTGAAATTTGGAGGAAGCTCGGTTTCTAATGCAGAAAATTGTAAACGAGTTCAAGAGATTATTAAAAGGGATTATGCCAACTGTAAGCAAGTTGTAGTTGTTTCAGCTTTTGGTGGAGTTACCGATGAGTTGGAGAGATGCATTAATTTGGCAAGTCAACGGAGTGACGAATATGAAAATTCCCTTTTACAATTAAAGGAAAGGCATTTTCAGGTTATCAACGAACTTAATTTACCCGAAGAAATAGAATTTAGTGCATCAAAGAAATTTGATGAATTAGCAGAATTACTGCAAGGAGTGTATCTGTTAGAGGAAATCTCAAAAAAAATTAAAAATGCAGTGATGGGATCGGGTGAGATTTTATCATCAATGATTTTTTCGGCCTATCTAAATCATAGTGGAATGAACGCTGTTCTTTTCGATTCCAGAGATTTTATTAAAACACAGAATGGTAAGGGAGTATTTTTAAATAGCGAGCAGACCAATAAAAATTTGGAGGCAGTGAAAAATACTGAATTTAAACTCGCAGTGTTTCCCGGATTCATAGCTTCTGATCAAAAAGGAGAAATGACATTACTAGGGCGTGGCGGATCGGATTACACAGCATCTATTTTAGCCGCAGGTTTAAATTGCAGCGAGCTGGAAATATGGACTGATGTTAGTGGAATGTATACTGCCGATCCAAGATTAGTATCGCAGGCCTTGCCAATTGAGCAAATGTCTTTTCAGGAAGCAATGGAACTTTCGCATTTTGGGGCTAAAGTTATTTATCCTCCAACATTGATTCCGGTTTTACAGAACAAAATTAATGTTCGTATTAAAAATACTTTTGCTCCAGACGAAAAAGGTACTCTAATTACTAATACACCTAAAAGTGACCGTTCTATTGTTAGAGGGCTTTCTTCAATTAATCATATCAATTTGTTTACCCTTTCGGGAAGTGGAATGGTTGGTATCAGCGGATTTGCTTCGCGTTTATTTACCTGCTTGGCTCAGAATAAGATTAATGTGATTCTAATTACTCAGGCTTCTTCAGAGCAAAGTATGAGTGTTGGTATCAATGAAGATGATAGAGAATTGGCAATTGAATCCGTTCGTGCTGAATTTGAAATGGAAATTAGAATGAACTTGGTAAATGAACCTGCTGTTGAGGAAAATTTATCAATTGTTGCTGTTGTTGGTGAGGACATGGGATACACTCCAGGAATTTCTGGAAAAGTATTTAGTGTGCTTGGCAAGAATGGCGTGAATATTCGTGCGATGGCTCAAGGAGGAAATGAATTGAATATCACTTTCATGGTTCCAACTTTCGATGTAAAGAAAGTACTGAATGTTATTCACGAAGATTTCTTCATATCAACACATAAAAAGGTAAATCTATATATTGCTGGTGTTGGAAACGTAGGCGGTAAGTTATTGGAGTTTATTAAAAATCAATACGATTATCTGCTTGAAGAGAAAGGATTGCAATTAATTGTTCGTGCAGTAACAAATAGTCGCAAGATGTGCTTTGCACAGGATGAAAATATGCTGCAGAATTGGAAGCAGAAATTGGAGAATGAATCGGAGGTGGCCGACTTACAGGAATTTGTAAAACGGATGGATCAAGCGAATTTGAGAAACTCTGTGTTTGTTGATATTACTGCAAGTGAGGT
>JBFFMG010000372.1:0-3366 GCA_041554215.1 Labilibaculum sp. | reverse complement strand
TTTTAAAAAGGTAGGATTAGAATTTTCGTCCCCATATTGTGACGGCTCCGCCCATTCCAATATTCATTAATCGTTTGCCTGCGTGGCCTAATACAATCCCGCAATAAAGTGCAATAGATCCACATGCAAGTAGTAATAATTTGGAGCTTAAATTATTGATATCCGTCCAAACTAAAAATGGTGTGAATACTGAGGCTATCGTCATTATTATACTATAAAAAATTTTCTTTTTTAAGATCGGGGTTGTTACCGATTTGAATCTTAATTTTCCATCTAAGAGTCCACTAATAAATGCTGCAACAACAGTGAAAGGGAATATTGCTCCAGCAAAACGAGCAGCACCAATTAATACTTCGGGAAAAAAGTTAGGGAAAATAAGGTTTATGAGTAAGGCTTGTAGTAAGAAAACAAGTAGTGTTTGTGGAAAGTGAACAGCAATAGGATGTAAATCAAGGTGCAAAATCTTACTTCTACCAGAAGACATTCTTTCCTTATATTGTTCAAATACCTTTTTAGGGAGACCACAAGCTGGGCAAAAATCTTCTAACTCACTTTCTTTCATAACATAGCCGCATGGCTTACAAATAAAGAGTTTTTCTTCCTGCTTATCTTCTTTCATATCAAAAAAAATGTGATTAGTACTCCTGTTAATTTTAGAATGTGCAATTCAAATGATTGCTCCTTTTAAAGTTGTAGAAAAATATTATGATGTGCATAACAAATTGTTTTAGATTCATTTTAAATTTAGAAATGGTATCAGAGGATATTTGCTGAAAAAGATGATTGGATCCTCTTCTTACTAATTATTCGTGCTGAATACAGAGTGATTTTAAAACAACTCATTCAATTCATCATAGAAATATTCTTTGCTTACCTCGGGATTGTTACCTACAGCCAACTTACCTCTTAATGGACGAACAGTGTGAGCAATTAGCTCCTCGTTTGTAGCTTGAATCAAGTTCTGTATTTGTTTCTGATCGCTTTTAGTATTGATGGGCTGCAACCAGTCATCAGCATTATCTTCGTGCAAAAGTAAGGGCATTCTGGGCTCGGAAAGTTTCGGGTTGTTGTGAATTTTGGCAAGCAGAGGATTTGCCTTGCAGGTAACAATGCTGAATGTACGCTCTAAAACATCGGTCTCCTTGTCAAGCCATTCAGCCCAAAGTCCGGCCATTGTCATGGTATCGCCATTTTGTTTGCTGATAAAATAAGGGAAGGCTTTTTTGCCTCGGTGATGATGTTCAAAAAATCCATCGACTGTAATTAAGCAACGCTTGTGTTTTGCAGAATCTCGAAAAGATGCTTTCTCAAAAATGCTTTCGCCCCGGGCATTGATCGTATTGCGGCGCAATTGAGTGGCTTGTTTGCGATTTTTCGTCCATTCGGGAATTAATCCCCAGGAAGCGGGAGAGGGCAAAGCAGGTGTTTCGTTGGTGTAAATTAGTAAGCTTGGGTGTGCAAAAGCCGAAACGTGATGCCATTGCGTGATGTATGGCTGCAAATTGGTTTCCAATTCGCGAATCACGTCTTTTTGATTCAGTCGGCGCGCGCGTTTTAGCTGAGCTTCCAGTTTTGCTTGTATGTCGTAACACATTGCTTAGTTCGCAATTTTCAGATCGATTAATTTCCCGATGTCGTTCATCCATTTGGCATCGTGAACCTCAAGGCTAAGCCCTCGTCCTTCAACATACTTTTTAGCCGCAGCTAAGTCCTCTTTTATTGCAGCATCAATATCGCTGGCCATAATCTGATCAGTCGCTTTCTGACCAAAAATTAAGGCCACTTTAAAATAGCCTTGTCGGGGAAGAAGGTAGATGATCGCCCGTTTTTTATCTTTTAGGCGAAAGCTCCATCCGTATTTTTTACCCGGATAGTTCCACTCTTCTTTTGGCTTTGGATATTTTTCTTTCACAATTTCGATAACCTGTTGCCACAGATCAAAAGTCGAATCCAAATTGTTTTTTAAGTCATCGAGATTTGGCTCTACTGCTTTGTCGGTAAAAATGCTGATGTCCATCGTATTTGTGAATTAGTTTGGTTTATTTTTTTGATTGATCGTGTGATCAACTAAAGTTAAATAAGATTTGGAAAGTGTGCAAAAAACAAATTAGGAGTTTATGTAATGGCAAATTATTTATTTTTTAGTGACAAATACAGTTCTATAATCGCTAAAAAATACTTGTTTATAAACCCAAACAACATAGTTATGAAAAATAACCTATTAGGGTTTGTTTTGATCTTTATATTTATTGTAAATTACATAAGAAAAAATATAATTGTAATTTAAGTTTAACAGTTAAATCGAAGAAAACAAATGGAAAACAATTTTAATTTTAGCCTGACTCCAGAAGAATTGAAGCAGGTTAACCAAGCAGTAGATGTATTGAAAACAATATTGGAACCCAAACTAAGTAGTTTGGCTACTAGCGATAAAAGGGATATGCCAAAAATGGGTGATAAAACTTTGGCTTTTGTCGAGAAATCGGTTAGCTACGGGGAAATGTATCCTGATTTTATGCCAAAATTTATTGACATTAAAGAGGCCAAAATGGATTTGAAAACGGTGAAAGACTTGAAACAATTGTTGACACCTTTGTTGCGAATTACCAATGAAATAGACGATACAATGACTTTGGCAGGAAGCGAAGCTTACAGTTCGGCACTTTCTATTTATAAGGTGTTGAAGAATGCCGCCAACATGGGACAAGCAGGAGCGAAGGAAGCTAGTGACGATTTAAAAAGTCGTTTCCCCGGTAAAAAGAGAAGTGCCGTAACAGTAGAATAATAAACTTGATTACTTACCCACTTAAGTGTAGCTCAAACCAAATGGTTTGGGCTTTTTTTATTTAACAGGTATTTTTCCTATCCCAATAGGGAAATTCCTATCCAGAGAGAGAAACATGCTATCGGGAGAGGGAACGTTCCTGTTCTGAGAGGGAAGCTTGCTATTGGGAGAGGGAAGTTTCCTATCGCAAGAGGGATGATTGCCCAAAAAATAGGCAATTGTGTCCTGCAAAGAGGCATGAATCCCTATCAAACAGGCATGCTTCCTATTTTTTACTCCAATCTTGCTTCTTTTATAGGGAAGTTGGTACTACAAATAAGGAATGTTCCTATAAATACAAGCAATTATGCCATGCAAAGAGGCATTCCTGATTGATGAAGTGTTTTTTTAGTAATCCAGATAATTTAGATCCTAAAAGGATCAATTGATTTACTATAAAATAGCTACATGTTTACTTTGTTGTACTCTTATTGTTTTGTAAATTTGGAACTGTAAATACCAAAAGGTGCACAATACATACCGTATTAGCATGTATTGTGCACCTTTTTACCTGATATAGTAGAAATAAGTGCACCTATGGT
>JBFFMG010000371.1:0-3377 GCA_041554215.1 Labilibaculum sp. | reverse complement strand
CCTAATTTTTGTTTATTCGTTTTAATAAATTCAACTCGTAAATCTATGAGAAAATGATGATAAATATTGAGTAAAATCTTCTTAATCACATATGCAATAATACTAATTTATTTTCAATTTACCTATTCTACGAATGCTTTGACTCCTAGGTTTTATTGATCCTTTATTGATTATAATTCTGTTATTTTTAAAATATTTTCTTGATTAATAATGGCAATTAAACTCAACAAAAGATTTTTTTTTTCGTAAGATTGATTTTTAATAAATTATTTTAACCGCAATTATTAACCTAATGTCTATGATTTGGAAGTTTACTAGTATTGTTTTCCTGTTTCTTTTATTGTTCTCTGAAAATATAATAGGACAAGAGCTATTACCTGTAAAAAAATCAGAATTTATTGATAATGATTCCAATCGAAAACAGGCTTATGTGCAAATAAAGGAGGCAATTAAGTTGTATGAGAAAGGGGAGGGGTATGTCGTTCAAAGTTTAAAACTATTTCTAAGTGCACATCATTTAAACGATTCTAATCCTGAATTAAATTATAACATTGGTGTCTGTTATTTAATCGCAGGGCCAAGAGAAGAGGCCTTGTCTTATTTGCAGTCTGTACAACTAGCTAATGCTGATATTAGTGCGGATATTCATTTTTTAATTGGTCTGGCATATAAATATAAAAATAATTTTTCGGAGGCTATTATTCACTTTAAAATGAATAAAGAGCTAATTCAACAAAACAATTATAAAGAGCAGAAAGAACTTATACCCATTAGTGATAAGCATATTCAGGAGTGCAGAAACGGTAGACTGTTGATGGAAAATTATACCAATATCGAATTGCAATCTGTTGGGGCAAATATAAATTCAGAATTCGATGAATTTAATCCTCAAATATTCGATCGTAGTTTGTTTTTTAGCTCGCGACGAGGTCTTGATGACGATAGTCGATCGCCGGAAGATCAAAAATTCTTTGAAAAATTATTTAGATCAGACAAAAGTGAATCGGATTGGAGTCTGGCTATTGAAGAGAAAAATAATTTTGGAGACAATGTAAATTTTACTTTGTTTTCAAAATTTGACAATGGGCAATTTGTATTTTATAATAGTAAATCGGGTGCAGGAGATCTGTTTCAAGCTGAAAAAGTGAAAGACAAGTGGAAAATCGGAAAGGAAATTAAAGTGATAAACGAAAAGGATTCAAGAGAGAGTTCTGCAAGTATTCCTCAGTCGGGCGATGAAATCTATTTTGTGAGTAATCGCAAAGGAGGTTTTGGTGAGTGTGATATTTATTATTGCAAAAAAGAGTCGGAGTCTAAATGGTCAAAGCCAATAAATGCGGGTGGTGAAATTAATACTGAGTACGATGAGGGAGATGTATTTATAAGTGCCGATGGGACAAAACTTTATTTTAGCTCAAAGGGGCACAATACCATGGGCGGATATGATATTTTTAAATGTGAACGTCAATTATCGGGAGAATGGGGGAAACCTCAAAATTTAGGATACCCAATTAATAGTTCTGATAATGATATTACCTATTGTGAAGATACCAATGGTGTTTTTTATTTTGCATCTGATCGTAGTGCAGGCATAGGTGGATTTGATATTTATTGTCAAAAAATACCCGAAACTGTAATGGAAGAGGTGGCTGCTGTTATTCCAGCCGAAGAGCCTGTAATTGAAGAAGTTGTTGAGACAAAAATCGAAGTGCCTATTGCTGCTCCGGTGGTAGCTGTTAAGAGTGAGGCTGTTGCTATTACTGCAGCTCCTGTACGACAAGAATTGGTTGAAGAGGATTTTGTTTATCGGGTTCAAATTGCTGCAGCAAGAAAAGAAATGAATCCTAAAGATATTTTTAACAGATATAAAGGGGGAGAAGTTATTGATCATTTGTTTGTAGAGGGTTGGCACAAATATACAATTGGCGGATTTACAACTTTTAAAGAGGCTGCAGCTTTTAGAGATGCTTGCGGAGTTAAGGATGCCTTTGTTGTACTTTTTAAGGGAGGTTATCGATTAGGGATTGCAAGAAGACCTTTTGAAGGAAACTAATGTGTTCGTGCAAACGATATCTGAGAAAAATTTTTACATTTGCAAAAGCTAACGCAAACATAATTTAATAACATTTTTCTCAGGTAAATCTTCAACTAATTAATTCATTGGCTTTTAGGTTATTTGAAGATTTAGCCAAAATACTTAAACAAATGAAAAGAACAGCATTCACTAGCTTTCATGAAGAATTAGGTGCAAAAATGGCACCATTTGCTGGGTATAATATGCCTATTGAATATACTGGAATTAATGATGAACACAAATGTGTTCGTGAAAAATTAGGGGTTTTTGATGTTTCTCATATGGGAGAGTTTTGGGTGAAAGGTCCAAAAGCTTTTAGTTTTGTTCAAAGGCTTACAACCAATGATGTAGCAGCACTTTCTGATGGTAAAGTTCAGTATAGTTGTTTCCCAAATGGTAAAGGTGGAATCGTTGATGATTTATTGGTATATCAGATAGATCGGGATACTTATTTGTTAGTTGTTAACGCAGCAAACATTGAGAAGGATTGGAATTGGTGTTGTAAAAATGCTGAAGAAATGGGATTGGAAGTTGGTACTGAGCTTTATAATGCTTCCGATGAAATTTGTCAGTTAGCAGTACAAGGTCCTTTAGCGTTGAAAGCGATGCAAAAAATTGTAGATCGCCCTATCGAAGGTATGGAGTATTACACATTCCAAAAGGTAACTATTGCAGGAATCGAAAATGCAATCTTCTCAACTACTGGTTATACTGGTTCTGGAGGATGTGAAATTTACGTTTCGAATGAAGATGGTGTAAAGCTTTGGAATGCCGTAATGGAAGCAGGTAAAGAGTTTGGAATCCAAGCAATTGGTTTGGCTGCTCGCGATACATTGCGTTTGGAGGTTGGTTTCTGTTTATATGGAAATGATATTGACGATACTCATTCACCAATTGAAGCAGGACTTGGTTGGATTACCAAATTTGTAGATGGAAACGATTTTATCGATAGAGATTTTTTCGAAAAACAACATGAAGAAAAACCAAAGCGTCGATTAAAAGGTTTTGAATTGGTTGACAGAGGAATTGCTCGTCACGGATATAAGATTGAAGATGCAGAAGGAAATGAAATTGGCGAAGTTACTTCAGGAACAATGGCTCCAATGGTTGGGAAATCAATAGGATTGGGATATGTTAAGGAAGGTTTTTATAAACTTGATACCGAGATTTTTATTCGTGTTAGAAATAAAGCGATTAAAGCTAAAATCACAAAAATTCCTTTTTATAAGGCATAAAGACGGTTTTTATCATGATATAGAAAAAGCAGATGCACGTTGGTGTATCTGCTTTTTTACTTATTAAT
>JBFFMG010000370.1:0-3378 GCA_041554215.1 Labilibaculum sp. | reverse complement strand
GTATAGCTATTCGAACGCTTTTACCAGAAATTAGTAAAACGACTCTGGTTGGTGGAAGTGGCTACGAATATTGGGTGGATGGAACTAATTATCCACCAAATAGAAGTGTTGATTTGGAAAATGAGCATCCAGGTTTTTGGCGAATAGAAGTTGAGCCAGTTGCTGTTATGGAGAATACCGTTTTTTTGCACACCATTAAGATTGGTGATAATAACAATCCTGCCAGTTCAGGAGGTAAACTATTTTCGAATGAAAGCACTATAGGAATCGATTGGGAAAATCATTTGTATTTGTTTGATGCGCAGGGAGATACTGCATCGGTATCTTATTCTGTTCAAGATATTGCAGGTGATCGAACAATGCAAATATTTGCTTTGGATATGAAAAGTAATACATCCTTTGGTGTGTTTATCGATGATGTTTTAGAGCGGTCAGGAGACTCAAATTCGGATGGAATTCTTCAGCTTACTGTTGATTTGCCAAATGGAAATCATACAATCTTAGTACGCGATACCCTTGCAGCAGATCCCAATCCTGGTGCCGATCCCACACCAGATCCCGATGGAGAAGATAATACTTTAGGAGAAGTGAAAGTATATCCTAATCCCAATAAAGGTGAGTTTTCAATCATCATAGAAGATGATTCAGTAAAACAGTTTGAAGTTGAGGTTGTTGATTTAAAGGGTCGTAAAATATCGCAACACAAAAATTTAAGTAACAAAGCTGATATGGATTTGAGTGGTTTATCAGTAGGAATCTATTTGTTGATTATTCAATACATGGGAAAAACTGTGCAAAAGAAGATTGTAGTGATCTAATAAATCCTTCCTCTTAGGATATCGTTGCTAATTTGTAAATAACTGATTGTTAGAGTAGTTTGTGAAATTAATATTGAACTGAAAGTAGGGAAATAAGCGTATTGTAAGTCAGTCTCATATCTCACATCTAAAATCTAAGAATATATTGTTAGGATATTGTATTATCTTTAGCCTTCTCATAAATTAAGTTCAAATGATTAAACGAAATTTTCTTTTGATTGCTACTATTCTGATGATTGCGGCATGTCAAAACTCAAAACGCAAATCTTCTGTGACACAAAGTGCCTACTCCTTTTTTCTGGGAACATATACAGATGGTGAATCTGGAGGGATTTACAAGTTAGAAATGGATGCAAGTGGTCATATGAATATGATTGGTTTGGCTGCAGAAACTAAAAATCCATCCTTTTTGACTTTTGCAAACAATCAGAAAACACTTTTGGCTGTAAATGAAATCAGTTTAGATAATAATATGGGAACCGTTGAATCCTATCAGGTTAAAGACTCGTTGAAGTTGATTGATAGAAAATCAAGTGGGGGAGCGCATCCCTGTTTTGTTACGGCAAATGATGCGGGAATTGTATTAGCGGCGAACTACACAGGAGGTAATATTGGCTATTTAAAAGTTGATAAAAATGGAGAATTGTCAGAACTTTTAGATGTACAGCAACATACAGGTTCTGGATCTCATCCAAAACGACAAGATAAACCACATGCTCATAGCGTTTGGTTTCAGCCTAATTCGGATCAATTACTAGCAATTGATTTGGGAACAAATGAGTTGTGGGTTTCGAGTATTGATTCTGAGATAAATAAATTTGTGCCGGCAAATCAGGCAAAAGTTTCTCTTGCTGATGGTGCTGGACCTAGACATTTAGCTTTTCATCCAAATGGCAAATACTTTTTCGTGATCAACGAGATTGGCAATACCATCACTACATTTGAAATTTCTGATTTCAGTGAAATAAATCTTGTCGGGAATGTTAGTACACTGCCAGCCGATTTTGAGGGGGCAAGCAATACTGCCGATATACATATCTCTAAGGATGGTAAATTTTTATACGGATCGAACCGGGGACACAACAGCATTGTAATTTTCGAAGTACAGGAAAACGGAGCTTTAAAATTGGTTGGGCACGAATCCATACGTGGTGATCATCCCCGTAATTTCAGTTTATCGCCCGACGATAAATTTCTGCTGGTTGCCAACAAAAATACCAACAATATTGTGAGTTTTAAAAGAGATTCTGTAACCGGAATGCTAACTTTCGTTGATGAAATAAAAGCGCCCAGTCCGGTTTGTATTCTATTTCAGCAATAGCTCGAGCAAAAAATATGTTAAAACTTGAACTTTATTGGGGCGAAATAGTAGACTGTTTAGAATATCAGCTTATATTCAGGAATACCTTTACTATTTTGTCGTGACTGCCCGCCCAAAATGGGGAAGCTTCGCCCGTCAATAAATATGGCTAATTCTAAGAAACCTCACCCAAAAAAGTTGAGACATGAAGTTTTTTAAAACTGAATTCTGAGCTTTAAATAAGAACACGTTTAAACTCAACTAACATCAGTAAATCCGATTTTTGCAGATCAGGGTAAAAGGTAAGTAAAGCATACCAAAGTTCATCTTTCGATTTGAACCCATCTTTGTGAACCTCTTCCAAACTCATTTCTTCAAAATTCTTGTACGAAACAGCGGTTATTTCAATGGGAATTGATTTACCATGATCAAAAATCGCTGTTCCAGCTCCTAATTCTGGAACAGGTTCATCGAACCGTGCTGTTTGTGTTTTACTTCCTTTAAGAACGGGAATGTAAAAGTCTTCGTGAAAGTGGATTTGAGACATAGTAATATTTGTAAATTAATAACAGTTGGTCAAGGTATTTATTGCTGTTTTCACTCTCTCGAATACCAAATTCTGAATGTCCGGATAGGTTAATTCTCTGGGTAAATTGTTATAAAATTTGATTTCAGAAATTTCCATTTCGGGTAATTTACCCAATTGGTGAATGTTGGCAAAGAAGATTCTGCCATAATTGGTTTCTCCTTTCCAGTCGCAAGAATAATCGCAAACCATTCTTAAACTAAAATTGACAGCCCCTGTTTCTTCATATAATTCTCTTCGTGCAGCATTTAGCGCCGATTCTCCTTTTTCGATATGCCCAGCTGGCATTTCCCAGGTTTCCCGCAAGCGATGGCGTACAAATACCCATTTGTTTTGATATTGAGAACAAATTATGGCGTATTTTAAATTATCACAAGAAATTGTGAATGTATCCAGAAAATTAACAATTGGCAAACTCATTTTTATAAAGTAAAAAATTATTGTTGCTAAAAATAAAAGAGTGAAGCAAAGTAAATAATGTTTTTAATCTTTTATTAATAAATTGAAATTATTCTGAGGTTGATTTCCCTTTGTACATTTCACTGAAAGGACCTTCGATTGGTTCCCAAAGCTCCACTTTATTGCCTTCAGGATCGAGTATCCATCCAAATTTACCATATTCCTGCATCTCACCAATAATCTCAACGCCTTCTTCTTTCAGAATTTTAAGCAGT
>JBFFMG010000369.1:0-3396 GCA_041554215.1 Labilibaculum sp. | reverse complement strand
TTTCGTATGGGTGTTCTTCAATAATTTTAGATAAGGACTGAAGTGCCTGTTCTGTTTTATTTGCCTCGTTGTAAATTTTAAATTGCAGAAAATAAACTTCATCGGTTAGCGAATGTCCCGGATTATTTTTAAGCAATTCATTCAACTTCACAATTGCCAATGAATCTTTTCTTTGGTAAACGAGAAATTCTGCTTCAGCAAAAGTTTTCATTGCTGTGTAACTTGTATCTAGCGTGGTATTGTCACTTATTAATTGAGATAGAGAAATTGCATCGTTGGCAATTAGTTTTGATGTGCTGCCTTTTAGTGCATCAAGTTGAGCCTTGGCCCATTTTAATTCGCCCATAAAGTAGGAAACCTGGGCTTTCCTATATTTAGCCTCGAAGCCAATTGTGTTGTTTTTGTCTGATTTTTCTATTTGTGAATACAATAGAATTGCATCCCATTTTTCGTTTGTAAATAGCTTTATATCTGCTAATTCCAGTTTCAATTCTGACTTGCTTTGTTGATTTATTCCGGAGGTATTCAATGCTTTCTCCAAGAGCTCAATTGCCTTCTGAGAATTATTTAAATGAAAAGAATTGATATGAGCGTATTGAATTAGCACATTGCTCGTTATTGCTGGGTTATTCTCTTCAGTAAAGAATTTTTGATATTGTTTCGAAAGATCGATCCATTCCAACTTAGAGCTTGTTTTTTGTTTTTGAAGCAGAAGATATTTTGTTTCCAATTCTCCCATGCGAGCATTTAAATAATTGGGTGTTGCTGATCCTTTTTCTACCACTTGTTGATAGCATTTAAGAGCGGTCTCGAAATCATCATTGGTTCTAGATGCCAGTGCTAATGAAATCAGGCGAGAACCATCTTCTTTGCCAATTAAGTCGATCGATCTGGCTTGAGTAAATGCAGCCTTAAATTGCTTTTTCTGCATAAAATACCATTGCAGCAATTCTTTATAGGTTAAATTTCCAGTCTCTGTTTGTATTCGATTTAATAATTGATTTTTCAGAATAGGATCTAAACTTGAATTAATATCCTGAAAAAGTGCGGACTGTAATTGGTTTTGAACCAGTTTTAATTGTGTCGGATCAATAGATAAAGCGATTAAATATTCCGAAACCATCTTTTCAAAATCTCTTTGCGATAGAAAAATGCTTGCCATTTCCATATGGAAGAGGTGCTCTTGATTAATCAGAATTCTTCCCTTTTCGTATGTTTTGATGGCAAATTCATATTCTCGCTTGCTGATAAAAGCATTTGCAATGTTAGTTATTTCACTCTTAACAGGAATTAGTAAATCTAGAGCTTTATTGTATTGCTCTGTACTTTTTTCATTTTCTCCAGCAGTTTTGTATACATAGCCTAAATGAATCAAAAAGCTTCGGTCGTCCGAGTTTTTCTTTATTTCTTTTTTTATAGCTTTCTCTGCTTCCTGAAAATCCTCCAGTTGAATTAAACAATCAATATAGTAGTTGAAATAAGTTTTTGATCGTGTAATCTTATGCAGATTATAGAAGAGGGAAGATGCCGGTCTGTATTCTTTATCACGAAAGTAGTTGAATGCCAATTGACTTTCAGTTTGGATATTTTGTTGAGAATATGCATGTTCAGATCCTAAAAAGGATATTAGAATTAGTATGCTTAGGATAAATTTTTTCAAAGCTGGCAGTTTAATAATGAGACTCTACTCAAAAATATAAAAAAAGCCCGGTTGTTTAGAACCGGGCCCTTAAATTAAGTAAATATCTTTTAGTCAATTAGCTCGAAACCTGTGTAAGGAACCAATGCTTTTGGAATTCTAATTCCTTCAGGTGTTTGATTGTTCTCCAGTAAAGCAGCAACAATTCTTGGTAAAGCCAATGCACTTCCATTCAAAGTGTGTGCTAATTCTGGTTTTTTCATGTCCTTGCCTTTGTATCGTAATTTTAAACGATTCGATTGGTAGGCTTCAAAATTAGATACCGAACTTACTTCTAACCATTTATCTTGAGCGGCCGAAAATACTTCAAAATCGAAAGTTAGTGCTGCAGTAAAACTAGTGTCACCACCGCATAGACGAAGCAAACGGTATGGCAGTTCTAATTTCTTGATTAAACCTTCCACATGAGCTACCATTCCTTCAAGAGCTTCGTATGATTTTTCAGGATGTTGTAGTTGAACGATTTCAACTTTATCGAATTGATGCAAACGGTTCAATCCACGTACATCTTTTCCGTATGATCCTGCTTCTCTTCTGAAACAAGCAGAGTAAGCAGTATTTTTTACTGGAAAGTCTTCTTCTTTCAAAATAACATCGCGGTAAATGTTTGTTACCGGTACTTCGGCAGTAGGAATTAAATATAAATTATCCTCTGTAACATGATACATCTGACCTTCTTTATCAGGTAGCTGTCCTGTTCCGTATCCAGATGCCTCATTAACAACCAAAGGAGGAATTACTTCTTCGTATCCTGCTTTACGGTTTTCATCTAAAAAGAAATTGATTAAAGCTCTCTGAAGAATTGCTCCTTTGCCTCTATACAAAGGGAAACCAGCTCCAGTAATTTTATTGCCTAATTCAAAATCAATAATATTATATTTTTTAGCTAATTCCCAGTGAGGAATTGCATTTTCGTGAAGCTTTGGAATATCTCCACAAGTTTTTTCAATAACATTTTCATTTTCACCCTTGCCCGCAGGTACAGATGAATGTGGAATGTTTGGAATTTGAAGTAGTAAGTCGGTTAATTCCTGAATTGTACTATTCTGTATTGCAGTTAATTCGGCAATAGAATCTTTCAATTCTCCGGTTCTTTCTTTTGCTGCATTGGCCTCATCAGCTTTTCCACTCTTAAAAAGCAGTCCGATTTCTTTCGATAAACCGTTCATTTCCGACAGAGTGTCATCTAATTTCAACTGGCTTGCTTTTCTTTTTTCGTCAAGAATAATGATATTTCCGATGATTTCTGTTGCATCGAAATTCTTAATCTTCAAGGCCTTAATGGCTTCATTCTTGTTTTCTTGTATGTATTTGAGGCTTAGCATTGGTATCTTTTGTAAATGATTATATCTGTCTAAAACTTTCAGGCTATAAAAATAAAAAAATCTCCTGTCTTTATACGAAATAAAGCAGGAGATTATAATATTTTAATGCTAAATAATTTATTCAGCAACTAAAGGTTCAATAGAAACATAAGATCTATCATCTCTTTTCTTTTTGAAAACTACAGTTCCCGGAATAAGTGCAAAAAGAGTATGATCTCTACCAATACCTACATTTTCACCTGGGTTGTGTTTTGTTCCTCTTTGACGAACAATGATACTTCCAGATTTAGCGAATTGACCACCAAAAATTTTAACTCCTAATCGCTTACTTTCCGATTCTCTACCGTTTCTAGAACTACCGGCTCCTTTTTT
>JBFFMG010000368.1:0-3412 GCA_041554215.1 Labilibaculum sp. | reverse complement strand
CGACAATGAACCATTTATAAAACTGTTTTCTATGAATTATTTTGATTATTTAATATCTTACTAATAATTAATCTATCGAAATTTAATTTTATGCAAGTTTTATCTGTCTCTAAAATAATAGTTAATCAACTCGTTACACTTTGCGAAGAACTTCCTTCAGATCAGTACTCCGCATCTTTGGATCTTCTAATGAATAATTCCATAGGTATGCATATGCGGCATATTATAGAGTTTTATGATATTCTTAAAGATAGTTGCGAGGGAAGTAGAATATTGAGTTACGATAAGAGGGAGCATTGCAGTAAAACAGAAACCGAGATAAAACTAGCTAAGGATAGATTCAAGACTATATTGGATTGGTTTAATAAGATTAATAATGATGTTCCTCTTAAATTGATGGTAAGCTATGATAAGACATGTAAGGAGGAATTTGAAATTAACACCAACTTGGAGCGAGAATTAGTTTACAATATTGAACATGCCATTCATCACATGGCAATTATTAGAATTGCTATAGAAAGGGAATTTCCTGACATTAAATTGGATAAACATTTTGGACTTGCTTTTTCAACAATCAGATTTCGAGATGACTTATGTGCACATTAACATACATACCTGTTGGGGCTGATGATTTTTTCTTTACAACTAATAGGGATGAAAATCCGATACGAGATGCAGAATTCCCTAAAGTTTACCCTGTAAATGAATCTTTCGCTCTTTACCCTAAAGATAAATCGGCTCAAGGCACATGGATAATGTGTCATGAAAATGATTTCACTATTTGTTTATTGAATGGAGCCTTTGAAAAACACAAACATGAACCACCTTATCGGAAAAGTAGGGGTGTTATGGTGCTTGAATTTGCTAATTTTCAATCAACAAGAGATTTTATTCTAGAATATAATTTTAGAGGAATGGAACCATTCACAATACTTGTAGTAAGGTATAAACTTGAACGTATTTTGGAGGAACTTCGTTGGGACGGAGAAACAGCACACTATCGAAAATTAGATGCTTCAAAGTTATTTATCTGGTCATCATCAACTCTGTACGATAAGGATGCTCGAATAATGCGTCAGAATTGGTTTAGTAATTGGAAAAATACTGAAATTGATTTTTCTCAAGAGAATATTTTAACATTTCATAAAACAACAGGATCTGACGATACTTTTAATGGCTTGGTAATGAATCGAAAAGAGAAGGTGAAAACTCTTAGCGTAACACAAGTTAGACGAAAGAATAAGGAGGTGTTTATGTTTTATAATGATCTTGAGAAAAATGAATCAATGGATATAAGCTTAAGTAAAAAGAGCCTCTAAAGAGGCTCTTTTCAAGTTAATTTATTTTCCGGGACATTGAGAAATAACTCCTGGATCAATATCTTGCTTCCCGTAAGATTTATCAAAATCATTTGAGAATTTTTCAGCAAGCTTTTCAGCAGTTCTTTTATAATCTTCCTTATTTTCCCATGTATTAATAGGATTTAAGATTTCAGTTGGAACATTTGCACACGTCTGAGGAATATTAAGATGAAATAATTCATCCTGTAAAAACTCAACATGATTTAATTTTCCTGTAAGCGCAGCATCAACCATAGCTCTTGTATATTTCAATTTGATTCTTGAACCTGTACCGTAAGAACCTCCGCTCCAGCCGGTATTAATTAAGAATACATTTGTGTTATGTAACTCCATTTTATCGCCTAGCATTTTCGCATAAATATTTGGATTACATGGCATAAATGGTTGTCCGAAAAAACGAGAGAAAGTAGCTTGAGGTTCAGTTACACCTGTTTCAGTGCCGGCTAGTTTAGATGTGTATCCCATTAAAAACCAAAGCATTGCTTGTTCTTTGCTTAGTTTAGAGATAGGAGGTAATACACCGTATGCATCTGCCGTTAAGAACAAAATTGTGTGTGGATTTCCAGAAGTCGAACTTTTTTTGATGTTACTTAAGAACTTTAGCGGGTAGCTAGCTCTTGAGTTAGGAGTAAACCTGGCATCGAAGAAATCGATATCCCCATTTGGGTAAATCATTGCATTCTCAATTATTGCACCATGCTTTGTATATTCGTCTTCATGCATTACAGCTTTGAAGATTTCGGGCTCATTTTCCGGTTTGATGTCAATCATCTTCGCGTAACATCCATTTTCAAAATTGAAAATACCATCGTCGCTCCATCCATGTTCATCGTCTCCCAATAACGCTCTGTTTGGATCCGCCGAAAGGGTCGTTTTTCCCGTACCCGATAAGCCTAAAAGTAATGCCGAATCGCCGTTTACCCCTTCATTTGCAGAACAATGTAAAGGCAGAACGCCTTTAAACGGCAAATAGTAATTCATAACCGTAAACATTAGCTTTTTCATTGCTCCCATGTACGATGATCCGATTACAATACCAATCTTCTTATCAAAATCTACCACTACGCATATGTCCGAAGTTTCACCGTTTGGAAGATCTCTTACCAGGCCTTTGTAACGATCCTTATTTAGCCTGTCGTTAGGCAGTGCAATTAAAAAGAACTCGTCATTAGCGAATACAGATTTCTCCATGTCGCTAGGTACTTCTCTAAACATATTGTCAATAAAAACCTGGCTTAGTGCTTTATCACAAATAGTTTTTACCGGTAGTGCATATTTTGAATCAGCACCAATCACCCTGTCTGTTGTAAATACAGTTTTCTTGCCTTTTAACATCGCAAGAGCGTCTTCATAAATGAGTGCAAACGTTTGCGGGTTCATGCCGATATTATTGGCTGAAGACCAGTCTATATTTAACTCACTTTCAGGATTTCTTACAATGTAAGTGTCCTTAGGACTTCTTCCGGTTGAATGCGACGGAGTCCATGTGGCCAATGCACCATTTCTGGTTAAAACGGCCTCTTTGTTATCTACCGCAATAGAGATGAGCTCCTCTCTAGGCAGATTTTCTCGAATGTTCGAATGCAGTTCTAACGATTTTTTTAAATCTTCAATCATGCTAATTTCAATGGTGTTCATGTAACATTTATTTTAGGTTTGGAACTCAAAAGTATTACTATATATAGAGTAATCCTACTATGTATATATTATTTTTGCATTTTTGTTGTATTATTTCTCAATTAGATTTCGTAGTTTTACCGTGGCGAAGATTGGTTCGAACTGACTCATTAACAGTTTGTTTCGCCCTATTGGTATTTTGTACTGTTAAATATATGCATCTTCATACGCTGAAATACAATCGTTTGCATTAATAATATTATTATAAGTAAGACTACTTTTTATCTTCTGAATTGGATATCCAAACCTTTCCTTAAATTATTACATAATCGAGTTTTGTTGAATAAAAAAACCTTCAAAAGTATTCTTTTGAAGGTTTTTAAATATGTATTCTGTATTTTCACCACTACCTGTTGTCAATAATGGTCATTTTT
>JBFFMG010000367.1:0-3484 GCA_041554215.1 Labilibaculum sp. | reverse complement strand
TCGGCTCAACAGAGGAAAAAACACCTTCCTTTTTGTTTCGTTACTGCCGTTGTAGCTCAGGGGTAGAGCGCTTCCTTGGTAAGGAAGAGGTCATGAGTTCAATTCTCATCAATGGCTCAGTCTATTTTTAGACCGATGTAGCTCTATTGATCAAAGCTACATTACTTGAAGGATGGTTTTACCTTCTAAAAAATAAAAAACGCCGATGTAGCTCAGTTGGTCAGAGCAGCTGATTTGTAATCAGCAGGTCGTGGGTTCGAATCCCTCCATCGGCTCATTTTTTTACCCCCACCAACTTCATATTTTTCGAATCTCTTTGATGCGAAAATAATTTCGTGTCTCTATTTTTAATTCATGAGTTCAAAAGATATACGATTCTTTGTTGATCAAAGAAATTAATGTATTTTCGTTTTGGACAAATAACAAACTAAAAATCGTAAAATGAAGTTTTTTATCGACACAGCAAATCTTGATCAGATTAAAGAAGCCCAGGATTTAGGAATCCTTGACGGCGTTACCACAAACCCATCTCTTATGGCTAAGGAGGGGATTAAAGGAGAAGGAAACATCAAAAAGCACTATGTTGATATTTGCGAAATTGTAGATGGTGATGTAAGTGCTGAGGTTATTGCAACCGATTTTGAGGGAATGATTTCTGAAGGCATGGAATTAGCCGCTCTTCATCCACAAATTGTTGTTAAAGTTCCTTGTACAAAGGATGGTATCAAAGCAATAAAATACCTAAGTTTAAACGACATCAGAACAAATTGTACGTTAATTTTTTCAGTAGGTCAAGCATTATTGGCAGCTAAAGCAGGTGCAACATATGTATCTCCTTTTGTTGGTCGTTTGGATGATATTTGCGCTGATGGAATTGAATTAATTCGTCAAATTGTTGACATGAACAGTTATTATGGCTTTGAAACGCAAGTTTTAGCAGCATCTGTTCGTCACACAATGCACATGGTACAATGTATTGAAGCTGGAGCGGATGTTACAACTAGTCCTCTTAGCGCCATTACAGGCCTATTAAATCACCCTTTAACTGATAAAGGATTAGCACAGTTTCTTGCTGATTACAACAAGTTAAATGGTTAATCATTACGTGATATAGAAACGGGAGTACTTAGGTACTCCTTTTTTTTATGTCGATATTTATCGTAATAAACATTTAGTCACCCCTCCCAATATTATATCGTTAAAGAGTGAAAATAAATAAGCCTCAGTAGATTACCTATTACAAAGAATCTTATATCTTTATCCTCCATAATAACCCAAAACCACTACAAATGCTTTTAAAATTGTATCCTGATAATCCCAATCACCGGGAATTTAGGCAGATCGTAGATATTTTGCGGAATGGCGGAATTATCATCTACCCTACTGATACCGTTTATGCAATTGGCTGTGATATCAACAATAACAAAGCCATACAAAAGATTGCTAAACTAAAAGGAACCACCGCTGAAAAAGGAAATTTCTCTTTAATTTGCAACAGTTTAAGTAATTTGGCTGAATATGCTAAAGTAGACAATACGACCTTTAAAATGATGAAGAAAAACCTCCCTGGAGCCTTCACATTTATTCTGGAAGCTAGCAATAATGTTCCTAAATTATTTAAAAGTAAAAAAAAGACCGTTGGTATTCGTGTTCCTAATCACTTTATCCCATTACGTATTGTTGAAGAGTTGGGCAATCCGATATTAACAACTTCAATTCACGATCCCGATGAAGTTGCTGAATACATAACCGACCCGGAATTAATACACGAAAAATATAACAAACAGGTTGATCTTATTCTTGATGGAGGCTACGGCAATAATACTGCATCCACAATTATTAATTGCACTACTGATTCATTTGAAATTATTCGACCTGGAATTGGAAAATTAATATTGTAATAAAATAATCAATGCCATCATTTGAATATTGATGGCATTGTTTTATTGGTGCTTTAAGCAAAAATTCCTTCATGCTGTAATAAACTAACTCGATGTGCTACAATGAGCATCTGGCTTATTTCCAATAAATTCAAGTCTAAATACAGCCCACTCAAGCTCTGGCTTTACTAAACCTAATAACTCTGGACCACATTGTTAAAGTGATGTGTCACAACAACACAAACTTTATTTAATTTATGTTTGAATTTTTCAAGAATTTTCCTAGTTTCTTTTTTGTATTTGGCTAATTCTTTCGCAACAACATGGTTTTACTCTGATATATTTATCATGTAAACTTAATATCGATTTTAAAATACAATAACCGATAATAGTTTTTTAAACTTCCACCTCTACTTGCGCCAAATAACTCAAAATGTTCTTATTTCCACAAATAAACGTTTTAAATACAGCCACAGTAAACTAATACACTTAAGACAAACACAATAATCACATAAAAAAATATATCCGGAAAGTGGAGTAAGAATTACAAGCAATAAATTTTACATGAATCCTTTGCAAAGAATTTACACAAGCATTTCTAATGTTTCCAGAATGCAGGTGAGAATAATATTAAAACAGTAAATAATTCTAAGCGTCCAAGTAACATTAAAAATGATAAAAACCATTTTGCCAAAGCTGGTAAACTGAAGAAGTTTTCCATGGGCCCAATTTCTCCAAATCCTGGACCAATATTCCCAAGTGTTGTAGCCACGGCACTAAATGCAGAATAAATATCTGGAGTCCATAAAGACATTAATATGGAGGAAATCATGAAAATAATAATATAGAAAACAAAAAAGGCCAATATGTTGGTAACTGTTCTTTGATCAACAACATGTCCGTTGTAACGTATAGGAATAATTGCATTTGGGTGCACCAAACGCTTTAACTCATAAAAACTATTTTTGAAAAGCAATAAAATCCGTACGACTTTGACACCACCTCCCGTTGATCCCGCAGAACCACCAACAAAAAAAAGAACAAACACCAACATGCCTAAAAATGGTGTCCATAAAAGATAATCGGCCGTAGCATAACCTGTTGTAGTAATAATTGAAACAACAGTAAACAAGCTATCGCGAAATGCTCGTTCGAACCCAAAACCATCACCTACTACCAAAACAGCAGTAACAATTCCAGTAAACAATAACACCACCAACGTATAAAAACGAAACTCCTCATCCTTAAACACCTTGGCCATTTTCCCAGTTACCATTGCATAAGCAAGAGTGAAATTGGTTCCGGCAATAAACATGAAAAAAATCATCACGTACTGTAAATAGGGAGATGTGAAGAATCCTGCACTAGCCTGCTTGGTAGAATAACCTCCAGTTGCCATTGTGGTTAAAGAATGGTTAATTGCATCAAAAAAGCCCATGCCCCCTAAAAAAAGAAGAATTGTTTCGGCGAAAGTAAACAGAATGTATAATCCCCATAAATTACGAGCCGTTTCCTTAATTCTTGGAGCTAATTTATCGGGTGCTGGCCCTGGAACTTCAGCGATAAAAAGCTCTCTCCCTCCAATGCCTAAAGTTGGAAGAATC
>JBFFMG010000366.1:0-3520 GCA_041554215.1 Labilibaculum sp. | reverse complement strand
TAAAATAAATTTAAACTTAAATACAAAAGCAGCAAACTTTCGTTTGCTGCTTTTTACCATCATTACTAACTACTAACTAATTACACTAGTAAAAAAACAGATATGCTTTGCAGAATTACCCCTAATAACAAAGCAAATTTTCTATCAGCTTTTGCAGCCAGTTACATCTGCAAAATTTAAGTAGCCTATTAACCTTTTCGTTTTAACGACATGTAGTCGATATAATAAATCACTTTAACCGACAAGCTGTTAAACTGAGTTGCATCAAATGTATTTTTCAGATTATTCATAAAGCGATGAGCAATTTTATCATCTTCGCTAAATATTGTATTCTTCCACACCACGGCTAATTCGCTTCCAGGAGCAAATCGCCACGAGTAAACCATATCAATATTAAAGCTGTTAAAATTGATATCATTATTTTCATTGTAATCTGTGTTATTCAACAATCCATCAGATCGTAAGCTATAAAAGCTATTGTATTTGGCTTTTGCCCAATAGTGTCGGACCTTCATGCTTAATGAGCTTTTATTGTTGAAAATAAAACTTCCATTCAACTTATTCTCTAAATATGATCTGTTTCGATCCCCAATGTAAACTGTGGTTTTGCCATTTATTTCTTCATCATCAACATAGCCTAAATCATTCAAATTCCTTCCCCACTCTAATTGATAACTCATTACAAATCGATCACTAAAACGGTATCGGGGTTCAATCTCAACTTCGAACACCTGTAAGTTATCGCCACCCATTCTTTTACCGTACTCACCTCTAACATCAATGGCAAAAGCTTTTCGGTAATCCGACGAAATCCATCCTCCTGCAAAGGCCGATGATCCTTTTCTTAGCTTAAATCCATCAACTCTGGGCTCATCCCAATCATACTGATGTATGGGACATAAATTTCCATAAATCCCAATGGACGTGTGACTCTTAAATTTCATTTGACCATTGTAATAAATTGTAAATCGCGAAAATCTCCTAGGTGCATATCTAGCTTCGTGATTAAATTGTATATTCCAATTTCTTACCAGAACAGAACCTTTAGGATCGGAATTGCTATAGTAGAAATTCAAATTATTATTAATCACATTGTTTCGATTTAAATAGCCCATGTCGTTAGGATTGTATTTATCCGAAATCATTCTGTGGTAAAAATCCCAATTAAATTTCCCTTTAATTCTACCAAACTCCAATTCATGGTAATGTCCAATTTCATCCGATTCCCCTTTGTCGAATCGTGACGAAACAATTCCCTTTCCTTTTAAACCATATGAGCGCTCTTTATTCCTGAATTCAAACTCAGTTCCACTTACATTCGCTACATAATCCAACTCTGGCATGTATACATTTGTATTAAATAAACTGGCATACGACTCATTTTTAAAACTCTGATCGAAAACCAACATATTGTAATTTGAAAATGGTTGGGTCTTTACCTTTCTGCTATCGCCGGTAATGGTATCGGTAACTTCTGCATAAGTATTTTTAGTCATGGCATTAAAAACACCAATTCCCAATCCTTTTGCATTCCTCCCAGAAATCTTAGTGGCATTAATAATTTTTGTCTCGATAGGATTCTCACTGATCTCCTCATTCTCTTGCAACTGATCATCTACCTCATACATATTAACAGGACGACCGCCAATTCTGCGGGAATAGAATATTTCTCCCCGATCGAATAACTCCGTAGCCTCAGTAAAAAATTGTCTGTTCTCATCAAACTTTACCTCAAAGGGTGATAAATTCAGAATCTCATCATCCGACTGCACCTGTCCAAAATCAGGAACAAGCATCATGTCTAAAGTATAACTTTCGTTGATTCCATATTTTAAATCCATTCCTCCTCTGTAATTCACGTCAACAGAAGAATTATTGGAAGATTTGTCGAAATAAGTAGAGAAATAAGGTGTAAATGACAAACGAACCGGAGGGTTCACCTTCTCAATTCCTTTCAGAACTCCACTCTGCCCCACCCAGCCAGATTCTTCCTTATCAATAAAATTCCATGTGACTTTTTCTCGCACCCTCTGAATATTACGAACAATATTCATTCCCCATTCCTGAATTTCTTTGGCCGGAAAACGCAATGCCGAATAAGGTATTTCGATTTCTGCACTCCAGCCATTTTCATTAATAGCAGCCGCACTATTCCAAACAGCATTCCAACTCGGATCTTCGTTACCCTTAACAACCTTAGCATCCCACTGCACTCCTGTCGGAGTAATAATGAATTCAAATGCATCCAATCCATTGTTAAAAGGATCGATAAGCAGAGATAAAAAATCAGTATTGTTCAGATCATCACGTTTACTAAATTCTTTAAGAATTCCATCAGGATTGTTATCATACATCATCACACCAACAATAATGGAATGATCCGTATAAATAAATTTCGCCTCAGTTTTAAAATTAGACGGTTCACCATTCAATGGCTCAAACTGAACAAAATCGCCAGCAATAGGCACACCCTTCCAAACTTCATCAGTTAGATCTCCATCAATTACGGGCTTAGTTGCAACTCGAACAGCAGTAAGTTCCTTTTTAGGAGTTAAACTATGTGCGGGCAAAGTATATATGATTGTTATCAGGCAAATTAGTAACAGCACTCTCTTCATGGTGGCAATAAACTTTTAGGGATTTAGCAATAATTATTGTGGTTAACTCCAACCTAACCATCATATTTTATGCCAACAGCACAACATCCATTAATTTACAAGCACTTAGTCTTTTCGCAATAAAAATAAACTGAACGCTTACGGAACAATACTGTTCGCATACGGACATAAAAAAAACCGCTCAACGTATCGAGCGGTTTTATATATCTGTAATTTAATCTAGTTATTTCCAAGAATCAAAGGCATACCATCTTTTCCACTTCCAATAACTACAACTTTAGCATTTGGCGATTCTGAAAGTTTAATTGTAGCTTCAATACCTCTCATTTTCAAAAGAGCATCTGTTAAACTACTATTGATAATTTTATTGGCTATCGCCTCTCCATCAGCAGCAATTCTCTTTCTTTCTGCCTCACTTTTCTCTTTATCTAATCTAAACTGATAAGCAAGCGCTTCTTGTTCTTGTTGCAATTTGCTTTCAATAGCTGTTTTAATTTTAGCAGGAAGATTAATCGAACGAATCAACAATGCCTTCATTTGAATATTATTCTTCTGCAAAATAATTGAAGTCTCCTGAATGATAGCATCCTCAACCTCTTTTCTCATGGTAGAATAAATTTCTTCAGCCGTGTATCTACCAGCAACTTGCCTAACAGAAGAACGAACTTCTGGTATTACCAATTGGCTAATGTAGTCTTTACCAAATATCTCGTGCAAATATCCAATCTTATCATATTCAGGATTGAATCGAACTGAAACATCAATATTAACTGATAAACCACTTTTATCTAAAACATCCATGGTTTCTTCACTCTTTTGTTCACGAACAACATAAACATACATATTATTCCAAGGCGCAATAATAATAAAACCTGGAAGGTAAACATTCTCTTTATCGAGCC
>JBFFMG010000365.1:0-3524 GCA_041554215.1 Labilibaculum sp. | reverse complement strand
GTTGAACCATTTTTCCTTGAGTAAACCATCCTAAGTCACCACCGTTTACAGCAGAACCTTGATCAGATGAATTATCTTTAGCAAGTGTAGCGAATGTACTTCCTTTAGAAAGTAAAGCTTTCAAACTATCAGCTTTTGCTTCAGCACCTTTAAAATCTCCGTTAATAGGACGAATTAATATGTGACGGGCTTTTACCGAATCAGGAAGCATTTTTACTTCATTCAATTTAGCCATTTTATACATTTCATTTTCAAAGTAAGGACCGAATACATCTCCTTTATTTGCAGTAAATGCAAATGCATTAACCTCTGGGTTTGTTAATTCGTCTTGTTTAAAATAGTATGCATTAAAATCACTGTCACCATTTAGTTCAACAAATTGAAGGTTGTTGCTCTCATTAGTAAAATCTTCTTTTAAGTCAACAATCCATTGCTCTGTTGCCTTGTAATCTTCGGTAGAAGGAATTACATCAAACGATACGTAATCAATTTTTCTAGATTCTGTTTGCTTGAAAAGATCTTCGTGTTTACTATAGTAATCTCTTATTTCAGATTCAGTAACAGTAATTGTGCTATCTGAAATTAGGTTGTAGCTTTTTACTACATAGTTGAAATCTACTTTTTTACTTCCTTTAGTAGCCATATCCTTAACCAATGCATTTGGCATGTAAAGACCTTTTTGAACTAAAGTATTGTACTTTGTAAGATTTCTTTGAGTGATAATAGCTTCTTCGATATTTAACCAGTAAGCTTTTTGAGGTGTTCCGTTTGGAGCTGCAATTAATTGCTTAAGTGTAGCTACAACTTGATCTTTATCAACCAATCCATTCTCGTTCTGAAATAACTGACGGATTGTAGGGTCGATATTACGACCTTGAACCATATCGAATAATTCTTCAGATGAAATAGAAATTCCCAACTCATCGTACTCACGGTTCATTACAAATTCCTGAACCATCTGCTGCCAAACTTGCTCTCTTAATCTTTCAATCTGCTCCGATGGAATTGAATTCTGTCCGGACATGAGTTTATTTACCTCAAGACTATGATTGAATCGGTTCTGGAAATCACGAATGTTAATTGACTCCCCTGCAATTTCTGCCATCTCATTTCGTGAGTTTGCTAATAAAGAACCACCTGATTTTAAAGCGTCTCCAGCAATAAATGCAAGAAGAGCACCACCAATAATGATTCCTATAAAAACACCACGATTTCTTATTTTTTGTAATGTTGCCATCGAAAAAGATTTAAATATTCTTAATTAGGCTACGAATATACAAAAAAATGGGAAATGATTGCTTTTTATTGCAATAGGATTACTTGCTTTTATAGTAAAATAAAAAGAGACTGATTAGTAGTTAATTCCATTCCATTAAATATTGACCTTGTACTGCTTCCATTAGATAAAATGGATGAGGCTAGTATTTATTCCAGATATAAATAGGACTGGTTTTTGATTCTGAATTAGACTGAGTAGATGAAGCTTCGTCTAAAGAATTGTGAGACGTATCCTAACAACTCCTGTATCGCTAACTTCCAATATTTTAAAATTGAAATTCTCAATACGAATTGTATCATTTAACTTCGGAATACTTTCATGAGTAAAAAGTAGAAATCCATTTAAAGTCTCAAAATCTTCTGATACCGGTAAATTAAGTTCGTATTTATCATTTAAATAATCAAGTTCCAAACGTCCCGAAAAAACAAATTCAGTATCTGAAATTTTCTGTTCTTCTAAATCGATGTCATCATGCTCATCTTCAATTTCACCAAATATTTCTTCCATGATATCCTCCATGGTAACCATACCGGCGGTACCTCCAAATTCATCAACTACAACGGCTACACTTTTGTGTTCACGTGTGAATTGGTTTAGTAGTTTATGGGCAGGCATTGTATCGGGAACAATTATTATACTGCTTAGTGCAGCTTTAATGCTTTGCGGATTTTTAAAAATTACTGAAGAGTGAACGTATCCTACAATATTGTCGATGGAATCTTTATAGATTAATATTCTTGAAAATCCCGATTCTATAAACTGTTGCGTAAGGATCGAAATTTCACCATTAATTTCCATTGCTTCAATTTCGTTTCGTGGTACTATGCAGGCACGCAATTTCACTTTCGAAAAATCAAGAGCATTCCTAAATATTTTTATGTCATGCAAATCATCTTCAGAAATGGTTTGTGCATCATGGCCTTCTTGCACTAGATGATCCAAATCAACTTTTCCGAAGGCTCTGGTTTCTTCTTCTTCCGTAATATTTGTTTTAAAAACTTTACGAATAAAATTCTTGGATAAAAATATTGTGAAGGTGGTTATTGGATAAAACAGAATATAAAAAAACATGACCGGCAAGGCAAATACATTTAATGCCATGTTTGGATTAATCCTAAAAAGAGTTTTTGGTATAAATTCTGCTGTAACTAAAATTAGAATTGTAGAAATAAAGGTTTGAACAGCTAATATTATTGACTCGGTTTCAATCCAATATTGAATTGATGGTTCTAATAATTTAGCCATAAGGATTCCATATACTACTAAAGCAATATTATTACCCACTAGCATAGTGCTAATGTAATGTCCTGGCGATTGCGAGAAAATGGAAATAACCTTGGCCGAAACGGTATTTTTGTTTCGGTCTAATTCCATTCGTAACTTGTTTGCCGCAATAAAAGCAATTTCCATTCCTGAGAAAAATGCAGACAAGGCCAGCATGATAAAAATGATGATTAGGTCATTCATTTTCCGGCTTGGTTTTTTTCTTGTAATTTTCGCATGTATCTTCTCCATACATACATTAAGCCGGCAATACCAGCAATAACATACAGCATAATACTATCTGTAAATCCTGAATCCATGGTTTTGTGTATGGCTGCGGCTAAGCCAACTACCATAACAATCAACCATATGATTTCTAATATAAAAGGGAGTTTTTGTTTCATTTGTTAAATGATTTTGGATGCAATATAGTACGAATTAATTCTTATTGTTCTGTTTCATCATTTAAATATACTTCACCGGTAACTTTTTTAAGAGTAATGTTGTTCATTTTATCATCAGAAGAAAAACCGATTCCTTCTAAAACTTGACCATCATCGGTCGTAATTCTTACGTATTGGTCAGAATAAATGAGCGATTTACCCTGATCCCAGTACATTAATTCTGTATTTATGGTTTTTCCATCATCACTAAGGGCAACAACTTTGTTTCTTAGTTCCCATAATTGATCAGATACAAAGTGCTTGGCATAATTTGCTTCGATTTGTCCTGCAACAGTTTCGTCGTCGTCGTAAGAAGTAATTTTTCCTCCTTTTGGAAAATCTTGATATTCCGAATCTTCCGTTTTTACATCGAAAAATTCAACAGCAAATGCACGATATTTAATTCGGGTTGAATCGGTAAAAATGAACTCAACATCTTTGCCGGATCGCTCTGGTATTTTCTCGTTACTTGTAATACTTTGTACTTCTTTAATACTGTTTTCACAAGACAAAAGCATTGCAATCCCAAAAAGGACCAC
>JBFFMG010000364.1:0-3530 GCA_041554215.1 Labilibaculum sp. | reverse complement strand
TGAAGCTTTAAATGCAATGGAAATTGCAAAAGCGCAAGTAGAGAATGATAATGCTATTGCTGGTGTTGACGCTGCTGAGGCTGCTCAAACTACTGCTGTTGCTGCAAAAGCTGCTGAAAGTGAAGAGATTGCTGCAATGCAAACAGAGGTTGATCGATTAAATGCTTTAGTATTCGTTTATAATACTTCTACAGAGGAAACAACAACAGCGACTCTTGTCAATATGACAGATAACATTGATGATGCAATTGAAGCCATAGAGGATGATATCAAAGATGTTGAAGATGCTATCTATGCTGCAAAGAAAACTCTTGCTGAAATTGTAGCTGGAGATTATGCTCAATTACAGGCGGTTAGAGATCAATAACTAGCTATTGTAAAAGTAGAAAGTAACATAGAAAAACTTAAACTAATGGTTGCTGAAGCTAAAGCAGACCTTGATAATAAACAAGCTGAATACAATGCATTGTTAAACTAGAAGTGAAAATACTGAGTCTCCTCTATGCGAGAAGACTCTTATGAAATCGAATTCAAAAACAAAGAGTTATGTGTAGAAAAATTATTTCTTTGATTTCCTTATCACTTTTATTGTGTACTGCTGTATATTCTCAAGGGAAAATGGAATTGTTGCCCAAAAAAGGTAGCTTCACCGTTGCGTTGATATTGGGTGATAATGATGTTACTGACATAAATCCAGCTGTGTTGCCTAATTATTCGATCTATGATAATTTGAATAGTTACTATGTTGAAAGATTAGGTGCTGATGATAATTTTTCAGTAAAGCAACCAGCTTCAATAACTAATATGGCCGGTGTTTCGTAAAATTATTTTTTAAGCGATAAAATCTCCTTAAACCTTTTTGGATCATATGGTTATGAATCGAAACTGGGCGAAGAAGCTTATACTGGAGTGTTGCCATTGAGTGATTCAAATGGATCTGTCATCGAGGGATCAGAGATTCCAGCTATTCAGGGAAGTCCTGAAACAACTAATCATAAACTATATTTGTCTGTCGGTTTGGATTATCATTTCAAATTTGATCAGGATGTTAGAGCACTAAGAAATGCTGATTTTTATTTAGGTGGTCGATTTAATTTTATGTACGAACGCCTTGAGAAAACTCAGATTTCATGGTTGAAACATGATAATGGCGATTATAAAGTTAATTAGGAAGGGTGCAACTGCCACTGCTGAGGCTATTGGTTTGGGTGGCGCATTGATAGGTGGAGTTGATTACTATTTCACACAATCCTTATTTATTGGACTTGAAGTGAATGTTTTTAATTTTATGTATCAACACACCGAAATTGTTAAAATGCCAGGTGTTCTAGGTGCTGATCAAAAAACAACATTTATGAATGCGATGTCATACCCTAGACTTAAGATTGGATTTAAGATCTTCTAAGAATAAAGATTTTATGTAACAGGGAATCTGAAATTCCCGGTTTTACTTAATGGTAAGGCCGGGAATATTTTATTTAAAGAATTCCCAGAATTTAATTTCCGCCATTGTATCTGTTAGTAAAAATGAATAAAAATGTTGTTTGTTGTAAGTTTCAGCTTTGAAATTATATTTTAATTAATCATTTTTTCCATTGCTACTGCCATAACGCTATTACAGGTTGAAACAACACAGATATAAATTTATTGTCCTTGAAGATAAATTGTGGATTGTCTCAATGAGATTTCTTACTTAGTTTTGATATGAAATTTGATCAAGATTACCACTACATACTACTACGACAATGATTGAACGTTTAAAATCGGAAGTTTTAAAGAAGTTTGGTTCACAGCTAATGTATACAAAAGCTTGTCGTATTTTAGCTGAAGAAATTTGTACTGAGACAGGATTCCGAATCAGTACTACCACCATTCGGCGAATTTATGGATTTTTAAAAACGAGTACTGTTCCAGCGAAATTTACCTTAAGTACGCTTGCTATTTATGTTGGTTATGCAACTTGGGAAGAGTTTGTTGTAGCGCAGGGTGATGTTCTAAATAAAACAATCAAGCAAAAAAGAAATTGGAACGATTTATATGAAAAGTCACTAAACTTAAGTAAGGAAACTTATAAATTAGTTGTTGCGCAATCTGGAATACCGTTTCACTCAGTAGTTAGTCGATTGCATGCTGAAGAACGCCTCTCTGGTTTTTTGGATTCATCAAAAATGGCAACCGGTTTTGTAGCTCCAGGAGGTTTTGGGAAATCTAGTATGTTAGCAAAGTGGTTTGAGAAAAATTGGATTAAAAAAGATAGTAAGGATGTTATATTATTTCTGAATTCATCATTCATGATTAGTTTCTTAAATAACGATTTTAGATTGGATCGTTGGATTCAGGATCAGTTGGATTTTGACAAGAAAGACACTCTAAAATATTTTCTTGAAAATCCGGAGGAATGTGAAGCTCGAATTATTTTTGCTATTGATGCTCTTGATGAAATTACATATGATAACCTTAAGTTAGAGAGGTTATTTCTTCAGTTAAAACATTTCATATCAAGCTATAAGGATTCATGTAAGATTAAATTAATACTAACTTCCAGATGTTCAACATGGGAGAAATTTGCCTTGCCTATAGTGATTAAAGGAAATGCTATTCAAAATAGTTGGTATGAGTTGGGTTTAAATATTGGTTCAAACGATTATCAGAATCTATATCCTTTAACCAATGAAGAAATTCAACATGTTATTGATTGCACGATAAATAATAATTTTTCACCAAAGTTTTCAATTAGCGAATTGTCCTTTCGACAAAAGAAAATGATTTCGAATCCTTTCTTTTTAGAATTATTTGTAAAATTATACAATCCGAATAAGCATTATGGCTGCAATGAAGGGCAAGAGTTATTGAATGAATTCTTGCGAAACAAGGTGTTTTATTCCAGATTTTCGGAAGAGAAAATGGATATATTGAACGGTATTTTGAAATTAATAGCGCATGGCAAAAATGGTTCTTTGGCCAAGAAAATGGAATTGCGTGATGTGCATCCAATACATTTAAAAACTGCAGGGAATTATTTTTATGCATATGAGGAATTAATTTCATATGGGTTGTTAACTGAATTTATTACTATTAATGAGCATAATAGCTATTGTAAATATGTGAAAGTTAATAGCGAACAGTTGTTGGAGACTCTAATTGGTATGGATATCGTAAAGAAAAATGGAGGGGTCGATTTTAAACTAATTAAAGCAGTTGAAGAGGAATATTCAGGTTTTGAAATTAAAAATAGACTGATTAGCTTTTTGTACACAAGTGCTTTTTGTTATGGAAATCATCTTGAATTAAAAAACTTTTTTCAATTAAGTGATGAAACACTTTCAGATCGCGAGGTGATTGATAATGTGCTTAATTCTGCCATTTGTGCAGAAGGTTCTAAAATTGAGCTAATTGAATATTTTGTAACTCAGGAAAGAGCGGAAAAATATTTATTTAAAGATTTTCCGGATATCTATAACCTTAGTAAAGGTGATAAAGCTATTTTAGAAATATTTGGAAGAAAGGGACGATCAAAAAGTGTGCGTGTA
>JBFFMG010000363.1:0-3537 GCA_041554215.1 Labilibaculum sp. | reverse complement strand
GTTGTGGATACAGAATATTTCCCAAGACTAGCCATCACAAAGTTTTCTGTCTTTAACGAAACAGATAAAGAGAAGAACCCTACTCCTTTCTACATCGATATGTCGGATTCATTACATCTAAACTATGACCAAAACTTCTTCCGATTTGAATTCACGACCCTAAACTTTCACAACAAACAAAAGTGCATGTATGCCTTTAAGTTGGAAAATTTCAACACCGATTATACCTTAATTAAAAAAGAAGGTGAAGCAACATATACTAATGTTCCGCCAGGAGATTATATTTTCAAAGTAAAATGTACAAATGCCGATGGCATTTGGAATCCGGAGACCCGAGAAATAAAACTCACAATTTATCCTCCCTTCTGGAAAACTACATGGGCATATATTTCATATGTCATTCTTACATTTTTGACCCTTTTTCTGTTCATCTTTTTACTTCTTCGCAGAACTAAAATGCGAAATAAGCTAGCCATTGAGAGGTTGGAGATTCAAAAAACCAAAGAAATAAACAATTATAAATTTCAATTCTTTACTAATATTGCTCATGAGTTTAGAACTCCTCTAACCCTAATAATGGCACCTGCAGCTCAACTCATGGATCTGCACCCCAACGACAAAGAAATTTCTCCATATGTAAAATCTATTTACAACAATTCTACCCGTTTATTGCATCTTATTCGTGAATTAATAGATTTTAGGAAAGTTGAGACAGGAAATTTTAAATTACGGGTCCAAAATTATAATCTTACCGATTTCACAAGAACAATTACTGAGGCATTTACTCAATATGCTCTGGAAAAAGAAATTCAGTTAAAATTGATCGATAATTCACAAGATATCATTGGCTGGTTCGATAGTAATATCATGGAAAAGATATTACTGAACCTGATATCAAACGCATTAAAATATACCCCACAAAAAGGAAGTGTTAGCATCGAGTTAACAGTTCAAGATAAAGTTGCAGTTATAAAAATAACAGATAACGGAATTGGAATACCAACAAAATATCAGGATAAAATATTTGACCGTTTCTTTCAAAACGCAAACTCTTTACCGAAAGAAAAAAAATTATCAGAAAGTGCCGGAGTTGGTTTATCATTAACAAAAAGCCTGATTGAGCTTCATAAAGGAAGTATTCAATTGGAGAGTAAACCCAATGTTGGCAGTTGCTTTACAATTTCAATTCCCATCTCGAAAAGTCAATATTCAGAAAGTGAAAAACAAACTGAAATTGTAATTGATGAGAGTAGAATAAAAGACAGAGCAATTGAAGAGATAATGGGTTTAGAGGTGGTCTCTTTTGCTAATAAGGCAACTGAAACTTCTGCATACGATTGTAAAAAACACAATGTTCTGGTTGTAGATGATAATGAACAGCTTCGAAATTTAATCTATGATATCCTACATCAGGACTATACCGTTTTATTGGCAAAAAATGGTATCGAAGCACTGGATAAAATAAATTCTAATGATGTTTCGGTTATTGTAAGTGACATTATTATGCCGGAAATGGATGGACTGGAATTATGCAACACGATTAAAGAGGACATTAATACTTGTCATATTCCGTTTATTTTATTAACAGCAAAAGGAGAACTAGAACATCGAATTCAAGGAATTGAATCGGGTGCGGACAGTTATATTCCAAAACCATTTGATCCCCGCCATCTTAAGGTTCGAATTCGAAAATTAATTGAAATGCGAAATCAAGTTCGAGATGCTTTTCAATCGGTTCAAACTGTTTCGGTAAAAGATGTTTCGGGACTATACAAGCGAGATGTGAAATTTGTGGATAATCTGCAAAAATTTGTGGATGAGAACCTGGATAAAACAGAATTAAACGCCGACATGTTGGCTGATCATCTTGCCATGAGTAAAACCCAATTGTACCGCAAGATAAAAGCAGTTACAGGATTCACTCCTCATGGATTCATTCGAAATTTCCGATTAAAGAAAGCGGCATCTCTTCTCCTTGAATCTTCTTACACTGTATCGGAGATAATCTATGAAACAGGATTCAATAACCGAACTTATTTTTACAGATGTTTTAAAGAACTCTATGGTGATTCTCCTACCGACTACAAGAAAAACATCATAAAGAACGCAAAGCATGAAAACACTTGTGAAAAGTGTTAGACCGAAAATTACACTCCCTCTCAAGTAACAGTACAACTCAACATTTATAATCTAAAGAAAATAGTAATATAAAAGCCATAGTCGTAAAAATCCTTAGAGATCATAATGATTATGGCTTCTTTTTTTATTATCAACACTTTTCTACAAAGCTAATGATGCTCTTCCCCTTTATGCACTAACTGAGATCAATTTAGATGTGTTTACTTTAGCATCTGATGTCAGATGCTCTGATTCAATTAAAAATCATGCATAGAGCTTTAAATCATGCGTGATCTGAAGCTCCCGATTAAATAATCAAAATCTTTAGACCGAATTAATGCAAAAGAAATATCCTCAATATCAAGTGTGATACTGAGGATATCTCATTAAAAGAATATGTATGCTAATATCCCGCGTTTTGTGTAATTGATCCACCAGACTTATCAATATCTCTTTGAGGAATTGGATAAAGAACATTGTGATCCCGGTAATTTCTGCCAAGTGCAGTTAATACTGCTTTGGCTGTCCCCCATCTTTTCAAGTCATTAAATCTTTGTGATTCAAAACCTAATTCAACTCTTCTTTCAGACATTAACCAAGCTTTTATTTCTGCTGGATTTGTTGAGCTTCCTCTGTTTGAAAGCGTTCCTGCAGGCACCACCGAACCATCAGCTGTTGGACTGGTTCTGGCTCTGGTTCTTATCTGGTTAATTATAGCAACTGCACCTGGGTAATCTCCAGTTTCATTCAAAGCTTCTGCTTTCCAAAGTAATACATCAGCGTAGCGAATGTATACTTTATTACCATAATCAATTAGATCAGTTGTTGATCCCACTATTTTTGATGCACGCTTGTTGGGAACATCAATGGTATATAACAATCTGGGATCATTGGCTTCAAAAGCATTGATAAAATCATCTGTCGGAGAAAAGAATCCCCACCCAATTACATCGCCAAGTCCATTCGTATTATTAGGAGTTTCACCTGAACGATGATCGTACGCAAAAATCACTTCATCTTCCGTAAATTCCTTACTTGCATCAAAACTATCAAAATAATTTCCATTCAAACTGTAAAAGCCAAGAGCGTCCAGTTCTGTAATTAAGCTAAGTACTGTAGTCCAATCATCATTGTACAATGCAACTTTAGTCTGCAATGCAATAATAGCTCCTTTTGAAGCTCGCCATGGTTCTGCAACATCAGGATATTTGACATCAGGAGCGATCGCTTTCGCTGCTGTTAAATCTAAATTTATCTGTGTTCTGACTTCATCTGCAGATGCTCTGACCGAAACAGCAAAGGCTTCCTCGAATGAATCCGGAGACTTAAGCACCAATGGCACATCGCCAAAATTATTTACCAAATCAAAATAGTAGAAAGCTCTTAAAAAATAAGCTTCTGCTAATAATTGTTTCTTAC
>JBFFMG010000362.1:0-3539 GCA_041554215.1 Labilibaculum sp. | reverse complement strand
TCATGGGAATTTGCTGCGAATACAAATGATGACCTAACAAAAGTATTGAACTTTAAAGCTCCGGATAGTTTTACGCTAATAGAGAAGCAGCCAGGAATGGAAAGTCGAACAGGTGGAATGTGGATTTATAATCCAAAGGAGCAAAGCTTGTTGTTGCTTGGCAGAATTGAGCAAATAGCCGGTAAAAGCAGAATCCTTACAATCAGTAAAAAAGAATTGGTTTTAGAGAATGCAGGATCGGAAACAGTCATGCATAAATCAGAGGCTAATTCTCAAAAGATTGAAAGATTAAGTTTTACCGAAGCCGAATTTTTCGATGAGAATGGAGAGTACAAGTATGATGGGGAAGAGGGAAAATTACCTTGGACTGATCCTCTTGATATGTTGATGTCTTTAGTAAATACGAAGCAGTTAGAATATAATTTCTCAACATTAGTTGAAGGTACAGAAGTGTTTGAGACAAAGAAGTTGACAGCTGAAGTAAAGGCAGATAAAGAGGAGCAAACTTTAAAAATCGATTTTATTTTCTTTGGATACGACAGATACAGCTTGCCGGATGATACAGCATTGCCTTCTAAATACTTGAATATGAATTATGGGAATCAGTTTTACCCACTTGAAGAAAATTCTTTTCGGGTAGTTGGTAAAGAAGATTTAGAGACCGTTTCGGGGACTTACAACTGTACAGTTGTCGAATCAACCGGATTGAGTGAAGAGCGATATAAGCTTTGGATGATTAACGATGAGCCAGGAGTTTATGCCAAAATTATTCAAGACAAAGAGGGCATGTTTGGTCATTACTACATTTATGAACTAAACAACATAGTAGAGTCCGATTAGTCGCGGAAACAAGCTAATTACTCCAGAACATAGTTTCAATAGAATTTATTTCAGAATAAAAGCTTAAAAATTAATATCATAGGTACAGTTGCCGGTCCCGCAGGTTTCAATATTGAAACAACTGCCTAGGTAGATGTCGAAGTGAAAGTTTTATAATCTCAATCAAAAATTAATAACCAGTAAAAATTTTAAAAATGAAAAACAAGTTAATTTTAGTATTCGCTACCGTGCTTACCGTATTGTTTAGCCTGACAACTCAAGCACAAGACTCAAAAATTTTGGCCGGAGCAGGTCTTAAGTATGCAACCGACATCAGTACTTTGGGTATTGAAGCTAAAGGTGTTTATTTAGCAAGTGATACCTGGGAAATTGCTCCTGCATTCACATATTTTTTTAAGAAAAATAATACAAATTGGTCTACATTAGATTTTGATGCACATTATGTTTTTTCGGCAGACAGTAAAAATACATTTTACGCCATTGGTGGTTTGAACGTAACCTTCTGGAAATTTAAAATGGATGGTTTGAGTACAGGCGGAAGTGAGCTTGATGACTATTTTGGAGGCTTCGATTTAGATGCTTCAGGAAGCGATGTTGGTGTGAACATTGGTGTGGGTAGTCGTTTTGCCATTTCAGATAAAATGTATTTCAATGCCGATTTGAAGTATACCATTGGTAATGCCAACTACCTGTCAGCAGGTGTAGGGTTACTATATCATTTCTAGAAAACTATTTGACTACATACATTTAGTTAGAACTTTCTGTTTGGGCAACTCAACCAATTCACTTTACAACCAAGCAACCATAATAACCCAAGTCCCAAACAGGAAGTCTTTCTAATCAAATCTTTCTCAACTATTCTTTCTTAAAGCTTACAAATAAACCAGAAGATTTAATTCAAATCCATAAACCGATGAAACGCCCATGCCAAACTTATTTTGACACCAGGGAGATGATTATCATAGCATGGTAAGTTCTCCCGAAACAAGTTCGGGACAGGTTATATGACAAAAACTTAAAATTATAATCATATGAAACAATTAATTCTGATAGTAACCTGTTTGCTAATGACGCATGTTGCTATTTCTCAACAAAAGAGTCAAATATATGCCATCAAATCTGGGCATGTTGAGTATCATCTCAGTGGAAATAATACTGGCACCAAATCTGTTTGGTGGGACAACTATGGGAATTCATCTTTTACCGAAACCAAATCGGTAACTGTGACTAAGATGTTTGGATTTAAAAGTGAAACAAAAACACATGATATCTCTATTGTAAAAGGAGGACAATTTTGGTCTGCTAACTTAATTGAAAATACAGGACAAAAAGGAACTGTTCCTTTTCAGGATATTACTGATAACATGACTGATGCAGAAAAAAAGAAGATGGGAAAAGATCTTTTGAAGACTTTTGGTGGTGAGATTGTTGGTACTGAAGATGTTTTAGGGAATCAATGCGAAGTAGTAAAGCTAATGGGAGCTAAATGTTGGATTTATGATGGTGTAACATTAAAATCGGAAGCAAAAATTTTAGGCATTGAAGCAAAAGAAACGGCGACTAAATTTGATAAAAACTGTTCTGTGCCAAGTTCAAAGTTTACTCCTCCTTCTGGTATCAATTATGAAGATCAGGATAAATATCAGCAAGAAATGTTTGGAGGAATGAGTGATGCTTTTAATAATGATAGTTATGATGATGGTGATGATGAAGCTATGGATTTAGTGCCTGTAAAATATCCTTACGAGAAGTTTCAGAAAATAGCGAACGGATTTAGCTATGATAATTATCGAAAATTGATGGTCATGAATACAGATGGTGCATATAGTGCTATGTTCATGAAAGGAATGAATGGCAATTTGGCAGTCGCTGCAACTTCTCGTCAAAATGGGAATCCAGACCACGAAGGAAATCTTGAAACTTTTACTCATAGTGGGAAAAAATGTATGTATGGTAAAATGGAGGAGGATAATGGCATTTCTTTAATTATCGAACTTTCAAATTACGACACCTATATTATTCTGGTATCCAGTACTGTTCAAACTAAAGCTGATATGTTGAAACTAATGGATGAATTTAATTTTTAAAAGAATTACATCATGGAAAACAAGCAAAGTTCACCAATTGCCCTTTTTATTTTCGCCATAGCATTTATTATTGGGGGTTGGTATTTTTATAAAAATATAAGTCAAACTATTGTCGCAGAGGCTGAAGCATCTAAATCATGGCCAACTGTTGAAGGTACAGTAACTTCGGCGACTATTCGCACATCGATAAGTGATGGCACAAAAATGTACGCTTCCGATATTGTTTACACTTACCTTGTTGAAGGAGAACAATATTTAGGAACTAGAATATCTACCACAGATGGAAGCAGTAGTAATGCTTCTAGTGCTAAAAAAGAGATTAAGAAATATGCAGAAGGCCGTTCGGTTACTGTTTATTATGATCCGGAATTGCCTGATGCTTCTTTGCTTGAAGCAGGACCAAATTTTTTCACCTATCTAATTTCTTATGGCCCTTTGCTGTTTTGTTTAATTGGCTTCCTGATGTTGTGGCAATTTGTTAAGAAAATTGGAGTGCTTGTTTTGGCATTGTTCATTGGATCAAGGAACTAGAATGGATTAAAACAATTAACAGTAACAAAAACTAAAATCAGAAAATATGAAATCACATGAAATAGATTATAAGATCATAGG
>JBFFMG010000361.1:0-3552 GCA_041554215.1 Labilibaculum sp. | reverse complement strand
CCTTTCATGTTCATAATTGCATCAATACCAACAGTATGCGCATCGCTACCTGTACTAGCTCCAAGAACACGAATTTGGCGACCAATGTTTTCTTTAATGAAATCATCCGTTTCGTGCATATCCATAGCTGTTGCTTCCACTTTAGGAACGGTAATTCCTGTAAAATCTACCGTATGAACACAATTTCCGTAGCAATTAAAAAATGTAAAACCTTTCATTAACTCTTGAACATACACAACCTGAGGATTTTCGAAACCCATTTTTCTCATCATCTGCTTGGCAGCTTCAATTGCCTCATCGCCTTTGTCTACTGGTAGTGTAAAACTAACCTGAGTTTTACCATCATTCATGGTATCACCGTATGGCTTGATCTTAGTTAAATCCAGTGTTTTATCAAATTCGTTGGAATCGGTTGAATAAAGACCTCCACTCATTTTTATATTTTTTTATAGATGTGAAATTTAAGATGTTAGGTGTGAGATCACTCAAAACTAAATTCTCATTTCCCGTACCTCATTACTATTATAAGATGTTAGATTCAATATGGAGATTAAAAAAACAAAACCGCTTCTCTTATCTCATGTCTTATATCTCAAATCTAATTTTTACTTTTTATGCAATAATTCAATAAACGGATTGAAGTAGTTGCTTCCTTTTTCCACAACTCCAGCCAAACCTTTACCGCCATTTTTCGGACGTTTGATATCAGCGAAAATCCCTTTTTCAAGTGCTGTGAACAATCCCTCTTTTTCGATTTTCTCAACCAATTCAGTTGCATCATCAAGAACTTTTGCAGCACGTGAACGAATGATTCCGCCTTCTTTAAATTCCATCTCGTCGCCAATACTCTTCATGTTGTTGAAGATGTATTTTGCATTCTCAATAGAAAGATATCTATCGGACATGAAAGGTGTGTGAATGGCCTCAGTAAGCATTCCCAACAACTGAATTCCTTGTCCGGTCCATATTGAGATTTGATTGAATAAAGCATCCTGAACATGACCTTTAAAAACATTTCCAGTCATGAATTTTGTTGGAGGCATATATTTTAGAGGCGCTTTCGGAAAAATTTCCCTGATCATTTGCGCTTGTGCCAACTCATAAAGAAAACCATTTTCCAAATCGGGAGTCATTTCAAAAGCATGACCCAATCCCATTTGCTCTTCAGGAATCCCTGCTACCAAAGCCAACTGCTCATTAATAAAATCGGAAGCCAACACAGTGTGAGCCTCATCAAATGCATCAGCAGTTGTTAGGTAATTATCTTCTCCGGTATTAATAATTACACCGGCAAAACCATTTAATAATCTTGAGAAGTACTGATCGACAATCGTACGTTGCATGTTAATATCACGGAAAAGGATACCGTACAATGCATCGTTCAACATCACATCTAAACCTTCAATTGCTCCCATTGCAGCAATTTCAGGCATACACAAACCAGAACAGTAGTTACACAAACGAATGTAACGACCTTCCTCTTCACCCACCTTATCCAAGGCAGTACGCATAATTCGAAAGTTCTCCTGAGTTGCAACAGTTCCACCAAAACCTTCGGTGGTAGCACCGTAAGGAACGTAATCCAACAAACTTTGTCCTGTAGTACGAATTACAGCAATAATATCTGCCCCCTGACGAGCAGCTGCCTCTGCCTGAACAACATCTTCGTAGATATTTCCTGTAGCCACAATCACGTACAAATATGGCTTTTCACCTTCGCCAATTGTATCAATATAATTATCTCTTTTTGCTTTTCGATCCTTAATCACCTGAATGCTTTTCATCACAAAAGGTTGAATTGCCTGGTGAATTTCTTCGGTTGCATGAACTGGAATTGTTGTTAAGTCCAATTCTCCAACAGCGATTTTTTCTGCAATTTCCTGCGGGTTTAAACCTGTTTCCAAAACAGCATTTCCCAAAAAGAACATTACACCTTCGCTCAAAACTCCTTTTTCCTGAAGTACATCAACAACAACATTTGGCAGTGGCACCTCATTGTTATCAACTCCATCGATTCCCAAAAGACGACACAAAGTACGCTCAACTGCAACAGTTGAATAATTCTCTACGAATTTCTGAACATCGTCTGCAATTCGCTTCGACACCTCTTTTGCGTGTCCAACTTTTTTAAAGTCAAGACCTAGTTTACTCCTCTCCATTTCTTCCTAATTATGATTTAAGAATTATGAATTATAAATCAGGAAACTGTATTACACAATTCATCATTTATAATTAATAACTCATAATTTATTCTTACTCGCTAATTGGTTCTGCGCTCTTTCAATAATCTCTTTATCGATTCCCAATAAAGAAGCAATTCGAAGCGCTTCGTGAGGAACTTCCCCTTCAAGATCCTCCACCAATGAATAATCCATATAACTGTTTATATTTTTGTGGGTGATAATATTTGCACCCAAATCCTTATCCAGACCTTTCACTCTAAGTTTTCTGAATTTGGATTTTAAACCACTATAATGAGTGGTAATAACACTTCTAATTTTTCTTTCATAAAAAATATCAGCAACTGCATTTACAATTGCCAAACCTTCAACCGGATTTGTTGTTCGAGCCAATTCATCAATTAAAATCAAAACCTGATTCCGATTTTTTGATTCCTTTACCATACGACTCACATTCAACATTTCCGAAGCAAAAGAAGACAATCCATTCAATTCCGATTGCTCATCACCTATCGACATCATAACCTCATCAACAATACTTATATGTGCCGATGTTGCTGGAACAAAAAAGCCAAACTGAAACAAATACTGACAAAGAGCCAGTGTTTTTAGCACCACCGTTTTCCCAGCCATATTTGCTCCTGTAATGCAACAAACTGATTGTTCAAGCTCAATATCAATCGCTTGATATTCCTTATTTTGATTTATCAGTTCATTCTTAATCATTGGGTTGAACATTCCCTTGTATGCAGTATTTCCTTCTGAAACAGTCGCTTTGCTCAAATTCCATTTTCTGGTCTGAACCGCCTTCGCAATCAACAAATCTAAGTGTGCCAATTGATTAAGTGCATTTGCCAAATTGATTCCATGCAATGAAAGCTTACCACACAATTCCTCTCGAACTGTTGCCTCAATTACTTGTGCTTTGCAAAATAAAACCTCTATATCTACATCAGATTCTCCATTTTTACCTTTAGCTAACTTTAACTCTTTTCGAACTTCGGCCAATTCCTCTGAGTAATTATCGTAGATATAAAAAGATGGAATTTTAGTATTTTGAGGATCCAACAATCGAATCAATTCACTCAAATCCGAAATTTCCAAAAAACTCTGCTTTTCTTCTTTCTGAAGTTCAACAATTTCCTGAGCCAATAAAGCAAATACCTTAATTTCGAACAGCTCAACATCATCAAGAACTAAATTTCCCAGCAAATTATTCACACTTCCGCGGATATCACGACAATGCATTAATTTGTTCTGAATTTTAAAAATCAAATCTGAGTTAAGATCCAAAATTTGCACCAGCTGATCAACTAGGTTCAATTCTGTAGCAATTTCATTTTTGCAACACATTAATTTTGAATCCAGCAGG
>JBFFMG010000360.1:0-3578 GCA_041554215.1 Labilibaculum sp. | reverse complement strand
GAGAGTTAATTTAGGCTCACCTTCCATATCCATTAAATCGGGGATCTTAGAAAAGAGTTCAATTTGAAGAGGGAAACCATTGGTTTTTGGCTTAATAAAACGATAGTATTTTCTTTCTTCTTCACTTTTTTCTCTTTGTTCATAGTCGCCATCATTGATAAATTCCCAAAACTTTTGAACGAATTCTTTAGATAAAGCTTCGACGATTAATATTATATCGATGTCCTTGGTAGCTCTGGCTTCAAATCCGGCATTGTCAATAATTACATCGCATGCCGTACCTCCGATAATTATGTAATTTTCAGAATAGTCTTTAAAATACTCTTTGAATATTTCCAGCCCTCTAACCATAAATATATTTCTCTTTTATTTGTTCCAACGCCATTTCAATCCTTTCGTCTGGTGTGTTTTTCAAAGTTAAGTACAAAGATAAGGGGTCAACTATCGGCTCAGTAAAAATTGCACTATCTACTAAAATGCCCGGATTATATTTCCAGACTTCTAAACAATAGTTCCCTTCTGTAGGATTGGCATTTATTAACAAGTTTTGTTTGTTTAACCTATTGTATTCTGTTCTTCCAATTGCCACATAATTTTGTCGGCTTGGATTCATATCTGAGTATTCGGGTAAAGCAGATGTATTGCAATGCCATGTTTTTGTCCCTGCTGGTAGCTCGTCGACATAAACACGCTTAAATACCGGATGATTCCAGAAGTCGTTTTCTTCAATTTTTACCCAGAGCTTTACTTTGTCGTAATTGAAGTGAACGTATTTTTCTTTTTCACCAGCAATTGTAATTAAGTCAATTGCCTGAAGATTGTCAACAGCTTTGCTAATTGCCATCGGAGAATAATTCAATTTTAAAGCTATTTCTTTAAACGGTTTCTGTTCGATATCCCACAACTCACTTAGACCTAAAATCTGGTATAACACCATAACTTGTGCCGATGGTAACAATTTCTTTTTTTCTTTAAATGAACGTCTTTTTGTATCTCCATCTTTTAAGTTAACCAACATTTCTGGCAAAAAGAGTTGTTTTCCTGGCACAATAAAATTCACTTTCTTTTTTATCAGCCTGCTACGGTTATATGACACCACATAGTCGAGTATAAGAACTACGGTTTTATTGAATAGTTTTTTTAGATTTCTTAACTGTTTCTCAGTCTGGGCAATTGATATATTATCTTCATCAACAAGTTGCACCAATACCAATTCTGTACCTAAAAGTCTGGTTGTGTAAATTTTATACAATTGGTTTACATACATCGGAAGTTTCGATATCTCGGATTCAGTTAATTGGTTCACAACAATTGTTTCACTGAGTACCTCCTTTATATATTCCTGTAAATTTTTCATAGTAAACTTAAATTCGCACAGTAAACCTACTAAGTTTATTGTGCAAATATAGGTTTATTGTATTAATAATCAAATAATAATGCATTTGTCGGCTGAAAATCCTATGTGCTCATTAAACTCAACATAACCAAGCTGGCAGGTAAGTAATTTTGTTTTTTCAATCGTAAAATCAGAGCCATTTTGATGATGGTGACCAAATATCCAGAAATCAATATCTGAATCCACTATTAAATCATGTAACTCAACAGCGAAAGCCGTATTTAAGCTACTGCCTTTATATTTTTCGGGATAATTCAGCATTGTTGGAACATGATGGGTTACCACTATGGTTTGCTCACAATTATTTTTAGATAATTCTTGCTTTAGGTAATTCAAGCAGGAGTTATGTATTTGATTATAATCGTCAGGAGCAAATACACGATCATTGTTTTTTATTACCCTGAAATCGGATAACTGTTGCTGTATTGCAAATTGATTAACACCCGACAAGGCAGTCCACAGTGTTGTGAAAATTAATCTCACACCATCGTGTACAAGTGAAGTATTGTTAACCAAAAGAATATTGCTGCGTATTTTTTCAACGAATTTTCCCGAACGTTCTCCTATCTCGGAATAATAATATTCATGATTTCCTGGCACCCAATATGTATAACGAAAATTAGATGATACATAATCCCAAAAGTCATTGTGCTTATCCATAACCTTAAAAGGCACAATGTCGCCAGCCAATATAAGAATATCGCCCCTTGGCGTTATTGGATTCTCCGATAAATACTTCTTATTCTCTGGGAATTCTAAATGTAAATCTGAGCAATATTGTATCTTCATTAGCGTAAAAGTATTTTAATTTTTACAATAATACTTCCATTGCTTCATCTACAAGTGAATTATCCAATTCCTTTAAATAAGCCTGGGTAATTGCAATATTTTGATGTCCCATTGACTCGCTAATAATATCGGTAGCAATACCTTTTTGTTTCAAACAATTCGCGTAACTATGCCTGGCTACATAGCTTGACAACGGTTTTGATATTTCACACAATTCTCCGATTTCACGAAGGCGTTTATTGTATCGCTTTAAAGTTTTCCGTTTGCGATTTTCAAGATGTGAGAACGTCATATTTTCTTCCAACAAGATTGGAAAAACATAATTTGTCTTTCTATTTTGAGCTCTGTAGTAGTCAAGTACCTCGAGGGCTGGCGGAAGAATTTTAATTTGGAAATTGCTTTTGGTTTTTGAGCGTACATAATAAAGTCTATCTCCGTTAATATCGTTCCATTTTAGCGTCATCATATCGGCAAAATTCATTCCCCGTGTGTAAAAGCTAAAAATAAAATAGTTCCGGGCGTCAATTAATGTTTGGCGTTCACTCAAATCTATATCTGCAATTTTATGAACTTCATCCAAACTTAAAGCTTTTTTAATTCCGCTCGATTTTAATTTGGAAACCTTATAAACTTTGAATGGATATAGATTTTCTTTAATACGGTCTCGTTTTATGGCAGAATTAAAAAGAGCTCTTATACAACGCATCTTTACTCCAATACCTCCACCAGTACCACCGTTTGAGCGAAGCCATGCTTCATACTTATCCAAAAACTCAGGAGTAATATGGTAAAAGGTCAATTCTTTTCCACCACTAAATTTCTTAATCGATCTTACTACTTCCGAATGTATTCTGGCATTACCAGTTCGGCCCGCCATTTTCTGTTCTGTAATTATTTCTTCCCAGAACGGATAAATCTCTTTTCCTTTTGGATTGGTTTCAATTCGCAAGGTTCTTTCAACCTCCTCCAAAGTATAATAAGTATTTTCTTGTTCAATTTGCGTAATTACTGTGGTAGCTCTATCCTGAAATTTTAAAAGCAGTCGGTTCTTGTTTAAATAATCACTTGCTTTTGTATTAAACTTTCCTTGTTTAGCATCCCATTCCCTCACTTCTGCGGTGTACGGAGTACGAAAGAAAATGGACTTTCTATCTTTGGTAATTCGCAAAAATATGGGATATTTACCAGTAGATAACTTTTTCTTTTTTAGAACTGTCTTAATACTAATCATTTAACTCTATTTTGGGTACAACATAGGTACAACAAATGACCAAATAAAGGTAAATAAATACTAACTTATCTCAAAGCACAAATTCTTATATTACTGATATATAGACAGATATGATTTCATGAAACCAAATGAAACAAAAATGGCACCCGCTCATAATCAGGT
>JBFFMG010000359.1:0-3582 GCA_041554215.1 Labilibaculum sp. | reverse complement strand
AACATACCCATCGATAAAGAGCAAAAGACACCAACAACAGAAATCATTACGGTGGCTAAAATGGTTGAAAAATTTCTTTTTAAATTGAGTTCTTCCCGAAAATAGGCCACAACCACTTCTAATATTGATATTGAGGAGGTTAGCGCTGCAACAGTTAACAACAGAAAGAATAAAATGGAAAAGAAAAAACCACCCGGCATTTGCTGAAATACATTGGGCAAGGTTATAAAAACTAATCCTGGACCACTACTTGGCTCGATTCCAAAGGCAAATACCGCAGGAAAAATTGCTATTCCTGCCAAAATTGCAATCACAGTATCGGCAATAGTAACCTGAAGAGCCGTAAGAGCAATATTATTCTTGTCGTCAATATAAGAGCCATAAGTAACTAAGGTTCCCATACCTAAACTTAATGAAAAAAATGCATGCCCTAAGGCGCTTAAAATTCCATCACCAGTTAGTTTTGAAAAATCTGGATTAAAAAGAAATTTCAATCCTTCCGATGCCCCTTCCAAAGTAACAGCTCTTATGCAAAGTACAATAATTATCACTACAAGTAAAGGCATTAAAAACTTTGCATATTTCTCAATACCATCTTTTACCCCGATAATAACTATTGCCATAGTCATTCCCATAAATAAAAGCTGATACAAGATGGGAGAAACAGGACTCTCAATAAAACCAAAGAACATAGACTCCATCTCACCCGGACTTTTAGTTGCAAAACTATCCGTTGCGGCTTTAATCACGTAATCGATACTCCAACCTGCAACAACTCCATAAAATGACAAGATCATAACTGCAGCGGCTACCCCAAGCATTCCAACAAATTTCCAAGGTGATCCTGGGGCAAGATATTTAAATGCTCCAAAAACATTCTTTCTCGACTTACGACCTATAGAGAATTCTGAAAGCATAACAGGCAAACCTATCAAAGCAATGAATCCCAAGTATACAAATAAAAATGCTGCGCCTCCATAAACTCCTGTGATATAGGGAAACTTCCAAATATTACCCAAGCCAACAGCAGAACCCGCCGCCGCAGCAATTACACCAAACTTACTTGAAAACACATCGCGAGGGGAGAGCTTATTTTTATTCATTTGTTTCTTTTATATTATCTAATTGCAAATTCACAAGAATCCAAATTTGCTAAAATTAAGTTCAAAATCAAAAATACGATTGATTTTTAGAATCGTTGCAAACAAACAAAAAACCCGGAAAAATTCCGGGTTTAAAATATTTTGAGAGTACGCAAGTTTAGTTACGTCCAACACCATTTAAATCTTGGAAAGCTTTAACCAAACGATCTTTCATTGAAACCTCTCCTGCACGTAACCATACACGAGGATCGTAATATTTCTTATTTGGCTTATCATCCCCTTCAGGGTTTCCAATTTGACCTTGTAGGTAGTCATGGTTCTTTGCTTCGAAAGCACGGATACCATCCCAACATGCCCACTGAGTATCAGTATCAATATTCATTTTAACAACTCCATAAGAGATTGCTTCGCGAATCTCTTCAACACTTGACCCTGATCCACCATGGAAAACAAAATCAACAGTGTTTTTCGCGACACCATATTTCTCAGAAATAAAAGACTGAGAATTCAATAGGATTTTTGGAGTCAAAACAACATTACCTGGCTTATAAACACCATGCACATTACCAAAAGAAGCAGCAATTGTAAAACTAGAAGAAACTTTTAATAAAGTTTCGTAAGCTAAAGCTACATCAGCAGGCTGTGTATATAATAATGAGTTGTCCATATCTGAATTATCAACACCATCTTCTTCTCCACCTGTACAGCCTAATTCAATTTCAATAGTCATACCTAACTTATCCATACGCTCTAAATATTTAGCGCAAGTTCCAATATTTTCCTCTAAAGGTTCTTCAGATAAATCTAACATGTGAGAGCTAAACAACGGCTTTCCTGTTTGCGCGAAAAATTCCTCTCCTGCATCCAATAATCCGTCGATCCAAGGAAGTAATTTTTTGGCTGCATGATCAGTATGTAAAATCACAGGAACTCCATAATGTTCTGCTACCGCATGAACGTATTTTGCACCTGCAACAGCACCAATAATAGCAGCACCTTGCCCTTCAGCAGCAATTCCTTTTCCAGCGAAAAATGAAGCGCCACCGTTTGAAAACTGAATAATGATTGGCGAATTAACTTCACGTGCAGCCTCAAGAGCAGCATTGATTGAGTTAGTACCAGTAACATTTACAGCAGGAATGGCAAATCCTTCTTCTTTAGCTATTTGAAATAATTTTTGCACATCATCACCAGTAACAACACCTGGTTTAACTACATCTAATACTCGTTTCATAATAATATATTTTTATCGGATAGTTCTAAATAAAATCAGCTGGAAAGTCAATTTGTGCACGAAGTTAAAAAGAAAATATAGATTTTGCACTGTTTTGGATATAAGAAAATTACGCAAACGAATGCGATTTAAAACGGATATCCAATTCCAACATTAAAGGTTAATTGGCTCAATTTAAATGGACGATGAGCAATAATCCATCTTTCTCCAGATCCTAAAGCGGGATCGTGCAACTTCAAGCCTAAGTCAATACGAAAAAGAATAAAGTTAAGATCAACACGAGTACCAAACCCTGTACCCAAAGCAATTTCTTTATAAAACCTATTAAATTTAAAGTCAGCTCCAATCCTATCGTCTTTCTTCGAAATTGCCCAAATATTACCTGCATCTACAAATAAGGCACCCTCTAAAACCCAGAATAACTTAAAACGATACTCTAAATTAGCTTCCAATTTTAAATCGGCCGAATTGTTTGGATAAATTGCAGCATCATCAGAAACATATGATCCTGGTCCTAATGAGCGTACTTGCCATGCTCTGATACCATTAGCTCCTCCTGAAAAATAACTTTTTTCGAATGGCAACACTTCTAAGTTCCCATAAGGCAAGCCCGCCCCAACAAAAACTCGATAGACCATTGTATTTGCCTTATTGATATGATGACTATAACGATACTCAATATCACTTTTTAAGTATTGAGCAAAACGAATACCTAGAAAATCATAATAAGCACCTTCAACTTCACCATCATCATTAAAGTCTGTTTTTTTAGTTCTACCAATTAACTTATTTAATCCATTAAAACTATTTCCTGCAGTCTCGAAATTAAATCGGACGTAATTATAATCTCCTGGTCGATTAATATTCTGATCATTATATATTAACGAATATCTACTTGTTGCAATTACGTGATCGGTAAAGGAATTCTTAATGTATAAATTATTTATTGAACTCAAAAAATCAGCACTTAGGTTTTTAACATCAACAAAATTCAACTCCACTAAATTAAGGGTGTGACTCAAATATTTTGATGACTTCCATACATAACCGAAACTAGCATCAGCAATGGTTCGCGTATAATCTGGTCGTTTCTGAAAATTATACGACAAGGAAAACACGGATCGTGGATTGTAAGACTTTCTAAATTTTTCTGCTGTAAATATTGGCAATAAAAATTTAGGAATACTCAATTTTGATTCCACTCCATATTCTGACGAGCTAAAATCTGTTTGTTCATTAGATTTT
>JBFFMG010000358.1:0-3593 GCA_041554215.1 Labilibaculum sp. | reverse complement strand
TGAGCCTCCAAAAGACGATTTTTTGAACAAAGCAAAAGAAATATGCCACAAAAACGGTGCTCTTTTCATTCTAGACGAGATGATAACTGGATTTAGGTGGCACAACAGCGGAGCACAAAAAGTATATAATGTAGATCCTGATTTTTCGACATTTGGAAAAGCCTTGGGTAATGGTTTTTCTGTTGCTGCGCTTGCTGGAAAAAAAGAATTTATGAATTTGGGAGGAATATATCATAAAAAGGAAAGAGTATTTCTTATGTCTACGACGCATGGTGCAGAAAGTCATGCGATTGCCGCTTCAATAGCAACTATGAAGTATTATCAGGAAAATGATGTAATTGGTTATTTAAACAAACAGGGTAAAAAATTGAAAGACGGCGTTAATAAAGCTTCTCAAGATTTAGGAATTGAAGATAAAATTTCAATTATAGGTCCCGATTGCTGTTCCGTTTATACAACAAGAGATCAAGAAGGGAATCCGTCACAAGCATTTAGAACTCTTTTTATTCAAGAACAAATGAAACGTGGTTTGATAATGCCTTCTAGTATTGTTTCCTATTCTCATTCAGACAAGGATATTACTGATACAGTTGAAAAAATGAGGGATGCAATGGTCGTCTACAAAAAAGCACTTCTTGAAGGAATTGATAAGTATTTAGAAGGCAGACCAGTTGCTCCGGTTTGGAGAAAATACAATTAGATTAAAACTATGAAAATACTGGTAACAGGAAATATGGGTTATGTTGGCCCAGGAGTTGTAAGTCGTCTCAGAGCAACCTATCCTAATGCTGAATTAATAGGTTTCGATACAGGTTATTTTGCTAACAATTTAACCAATTCACTTTATTTGCCTGAATTAAAATTGAATCGCCAAATATTTGGTGATGTACGCAATTTTAATCCAGAGCTGTTAGATGGTGTTAATTCTGTGGTTTATTTAGCTGCAATTTCAAATGATCCCATGGGAAACAGGTTTGAAGATATCACCTTAGATATCAACTATAAATCAGCAGTTAGAATGGCGAGAATTGCAAAAGATAAAGGTATCCGTTCTTTTGTTTTTGCATCGAGTTGCAGTGTTTATGGAGCTGCTGATGACAATGCAAAAGTTGAATCGGATAAACTAAATCCACTGACTGCATACGCACGCTCAAAAATTAAGGCAGAAGAGGAGCTTGAGCTTCTGGCTAACGACAGTTTTATTGTCACATGTCTTCGTTTTGCAACAGCGTGTGGTTTTAGCAACCGACTGCGTCTTGATTTGGTTATTAATGATTTTGTGGCGGGAGCCGTTACTTCTAAACGAATTGATATATTAAGTGATGGTACTCCATGGCGACCACTTATCAATGTTTTGGATATGGCCAGTGCAATCGATTGGGCAATTATTCGAAAACAAGAATCCGGCAGAAATTTTCTTGCAATTAACACTGGAAGTAATTCATGGAATTACCAGGTTAAAGAATTAGCTGAAGTTGTAGCTGAAGTTGTTGAAGGATCTAAAGTAACAGTTAATCAGGATGCACCACCAGATAAAAGGTCATACAAAGTAAATTTCGATTTATTTAAAAAACTGGCACCGGAACACCAACCTGAATTTCAGTTAAAATCAACTATAACTGATTTATATCAGAATTTAATTAAAATGGGATTTGATGATTCAAATTTTAGAGATTCTCATTTAATGCGATTAAACGTTATAAGTAAGCTAAAAGAAACAGGTGCTTTGGATAAGAGTTTGAGTTGGAATTGGAAATAACTTGTAGGTCAAATGAAATTTGAAGAAACCAAACTGAAGGGTGCATTTGTAATAGAGATAGAAAAGCTGGAAGATGAACGCGGATTTTTTGGTCGTTCGTGGTGTATTAATGAAATGAAACTACATGGATTAAATCCAAATATTCGCCAAGCAAATATCTCTTTTAATAAAAAAAAAGGGACACTAAGAGGAATGCACTTTCAAAATGCTCCATATCAGGAAGCAAAATTGGTTCGATGTTCAAAGGGAAGTATTTATGATGTAATTATTGATCTTAGAAAAGATTCTCCAACATTTCTGCAATGGATAGGTGTTGAACTTGCATGCGATAATTATAAAATGCTGTATGTTCCGGAAGATTTTGCACACGGTTTTATTACTTTAGAGGACCATACAGAAATAAACTATCTGATGTCCGAGATATATGTTACAGGAGCGGGAGCTACTATTCGCTGGGATGATCCAACATTTAAAATAGAATGGCCAATTAAACCGATAATTATTTCGGGAAAAGATAAATTACAGCCGGATTATAGATTTGTATAACAACAGCAAGATCTACTCTATATTACCTTAAATGAAAAAATATAACTCGGAAGCAAAGTGCAGGTTCTGTGGCAAAACTTTAGCGTTTAGTGTTGTCGATTTAGGAATGTCTCCTTTGTGTCAAAAACATGTAAAGCCAGAGCATGGCAACGATATGGAAAAATTTTATCCTTTACATGCTTTTGTCTGTGACAATTGTTGGCTTATGCAGCTGGAAGAATTTGCTACTCCTGATGAAATCTTTGCCGACGAATATGCATATTTCTCTTCCTTCTCTGATAGTTGGCTGGAACATGCCCGCAAATATTCAGATTTGATGTTGAGTCGTTTTGGAATCAATTCTGGGAATTTGGTTGTTGAAATTGCCAGTAACGACGGGTATTTATTGCAATGGTTTTTAGAAAAGGGTATTCCGGTGCTGGGTATCGATCCGGCTGGGAATGTTGCACAAGTTGCAAATGAAAAAGGTATTCGAACTGAAGTCCGGTTTTTTGGAAAAAATACTGCCAATGAACTTTCAGAAAAGTACGGTAAAGCTGATTTACTTCTTGGAAACAATGTTCTTGCTCATGTTCCTGATATTAATGATTTTGTTTCCGGGATGAAAAAAATGTTAAATTCAGAGGGTATTATTACGATGGAATTTCCGCATTTGCAGCGGTTAATCGAAAGAAATCAATTTGATACCATTTACCACGAACATTTTTCTTATTTATCATTCGTGGCTGTTAACCGTATTTTTACCCACCACGGTATCACTTTATTTGATGTGGAAGAGTTACCTACTCATGGAGGTTCACTACGCATTTACGGAAGGCATGTTTACGATCATAAAAAGAAAGTTACTGATAAGGTACAAGAGCTTTTACAACGTGAAATTGATCTGGGCTTTGAAAGTCTCGATTATTATTCAATGTTTGAAGAAAAAGTTAAAGAAACAAAACGAAAAATTCTTGAATTTTTAATTGAAGCAAAACGGAACGGAAAATCGATTGTTGGATATGGAGCTCCCGGAAAAGGTAACACACTTTTAAACTATTGTGGAATAAGAACAGATTTTATAGATTATACAGTTGACATGAGTCCACATAAACAAGGCAATTTTTTACCCGGAACTCATATTCCTATTTTGCATCCCGATGTAATTAAAGAAACTAAACCTGATTATGTTTTCATCTTGCCTTGGAATTTAAAAGATGAAATAATGAATCAGCATAAATATGTGCGGGATTGGGGAGGGAAGTTTGTGGTTCCAATTCCCGAGATAATGATTTTAGAATAGTAATAT
>JBFFMG010000357.1:0-3601 GCA_041554215.1 Labilibaculum sp. | reverse complement strand
TGAGGAAGCCATAAAGAGAATTAAAGGAAATTAAAACAGAAAAATTCGAAACAATGATACTATCAGTAATAGGACTGGGATTAATTGGAGGATCGATAGCTCTTGATTTGAAAAAAAGAGGGTTCGTTAGCAAGGTGATTGGTGTTGATAACAATACATTGAATGCTCACGCTGCTAAAAAATTGGGTCTCGTTGATGAAATTCAGGATTTAAATACGGCTGTATGTTCTTCGGATCTAGTTATTTTAGCCATTCCTGTAGATGCCTGCTTAAGAGTCCTTCCAATGATAATGGATCTTGTAGATCATCAAATTGTAAGCGATTTAGGATCTACGAAAGAACAATTAATTGAATCAATTGTAAATCATCCAAAAAGAAATCAGTTTGTTCCCGCTCACCCAATGGCCGGTACCGAATTTTCAGGACCACAAGCAGCACATTCGGGTTTGTTCGATGGAAAATGTTCAATTATTTGCAATCCGGAAGATTCGGACAAGAAAGCAGTGAAGCTGATAACAGAAATGTTCCATTGCCTGAGAATGAGATGTGTTTTTATGGATGCGGAAGTGCATGACAGACAAACAGCATATGTTTCACATTTATCGCACATTAGTGCTTTTGCTTTATCTTTAACTGTATTGCACAAAGAAAAGGCAGACAAGCACATTTTTGAACTAGCTAGTGGTGGATTTGATTCTACAGTTCGTTTGGCAAAGAGTTCGGCCGAAATGTGGACCCCGATTTTTCAGCAGAATAAGAAAAACATTGGGAAAGTGCTTCAAAAATACATCAACACCCTTCAACAATTTAAAGATTTAATTGAAGAAGATAATTTGACAGGAGTTAACGATTTAATTTTTGAAGCGAACGACATCAGAAGAGTTCTTGATCAGAAAGAAAAAAACGAGAAAGAAACAATTGAGAAGACGGTGATAATTAAGAACCAAGCTTAAAAAAAGGGACAAGATACAAGGACCAAATAATAAGTGAAAAGGGAAAAGATAAAATTACAGATCGTTCCTTTACTAGAGTTTTAGGCTAAAAAAAAGAACAAAGCATAATTATAATACCAAAATAGAAACCATATTTTTAATCACTCAGAAAAGAGTAAAAAAAAACAGTATACACAATGAAGAATTTGGAAATTAAGGATCTAAGCAGCTGGCCAATTGACGTTAGTTCACGCCCAATGGTTATCGCAGGGCCTTGTAGTGCGGAGACAGAGGAACAAGTAATGGAGGCAGCACGAGGAATTAAGGCAGCAGGTATTCCGATTTTCCGTGCAGGAATCTGGAAGCCACGTACCCGTCCGAACAGTTTTGAAGGAATTGGTGCAAAAGGTTTAATCTGGTTGCAAAAAGTAAAAGAAGAATTCGGATTGATAACAGCTACAGAAGTTGCAAACGCTCGTCACGTAGAATTGGCTTTAGGTGCAGGTGTAGATATTTTATGGATTGGCGCTAGAACCACCGTTAATCCGTTTGCTGTTCAGGAAATTGCTGATGCATTGCGCGGTCACGACATTCCTGTTTTGGTGAAAAATCCAATTAATCCTGATCTTGAATTATGGATGGGTGCTATTGAGAGACTTCATGCTGTTGGATTAACAAGATTAGCGGCTATTCACCGTGGATTTTCTACTTACCAAAAATTGAAATACAGAAATGATCCTCAATGGCAAATTCCAATCGAATTGAAAAGAAGAATGCCACAACTTCCAATCTTTTGCGATCCTAGTCACATTACAGGAGATCGTGACCTACTTGAAGAAGTAGCTCAAAAATCAATGGATTTAAACTACGAAGGATTAATTATTGAGTCGCATTGCAAGCCGGAAGAAGCATGGAGTGATGCCAAGCAACAATTAACACCAGTAGCACTTAAAGAACTTTTAGCTAACTTAGTTCTTCGTGATCCTGAGGCTCCAAATGAATTGGTTGACAATACTCTTGGTGAACTAAGACATTTAATTGATGATTTCGACCAGAAATTACTTGAATTATTAGAGAACCGTATGCAGGTAGCCAAAACCATTGGTCACTACAAGAAAGAAAACAACATCACAGTATTACAAAACAAACGTTGGGGAAGTATTCTTGAGAAAAGCATGGAAAATGGAAAGAAGAAAGGCTTTAGCGAGCAATTCATTAACAGCTTATTCAAAGCAATTCACCAGGAATCGATTAACCAGCAGGAAGAAATTATGAACTCATAACAATAGATTTGAGGTTTTAGATATGAGAGATGAGATTGATCATCTCTCATAATCAAACATCTCCTATCTCACATCTCTTTAAACAAATGAAGACCATACACATCGAAAAGCAAAACAGCAGCATTTTTGTTGGAGAATCTTATCTAAATATCAAGAACTACCTGCCCGAGAAAAAATGCTTTCTAATTTGCGATGAGAACATTTACCAGCACTACTCCAAATTTATCAATCAATTCGATTATATCGTAATGGGTTGTGGCGAAGGAAATAAAAACTGGCAAACCATAGAAAAAATCATCGATCAGCTACTTGAACGAGGTGCTGACAGAAATAGTTTTCTATTGGGAATGGGTGGCGGTTTGGTTTCTGACGTTACTGGCTTTGTTGCTTCTATTTTTATGCGAGGTCTTGAATTTGGTTTCATCAGCACTTCTCTTCTGTCTCAGGTTGATGCCAGTGTTGGCGGAAAAAATGGAATCAATTTTGGCAAACTGAAGAACATGATTGGAATTTTCAATCCTCCAAAGTTTGTGATTTGCGATCCGGTATTGCTTAAAACCTTGCCCAAACGTGAAGTAAGAAGTGGGTTTGGTGAAGTAATTAAGCATGCTTTTATTAAAGATGAAAACCTTTATAACTTCCTGAATGATAACTGTGATGCACTTCTGAATTTAGATCCAAATTTGATGGAAGACTTGGTTTACAGAGCTGTTTCGATTAAGACTGAAGTTGTTGAAGGTGACCCCTTTGAAAAAGGCGAACGCAAGAAATTAAATTTCGGTCACACCATTGGTCATGCTATTGAAAATAATTCAGATTTAACTCATGGTGAAGCTGTATCGGTTGGTATGAATTTAGCATGCCAAATATCTCAAGAATTGTGTGAGCTAAGTGATGCTAATTCAAAAAAAGTCAGCGACTTATTGCAAAAGTTTGAATTACCACTTGAACATGACGTTTCTGCAGATACTATTAATCAATATCTGATAAAAGACAAAAAGAAAAATCGATCAACCATTGATTTTATTCTACTTAAGAAAATAGGAGAAGCCACAATTGTTACCCTTCCTATTGATGAACTAAAAGCCAAAGTAATTAGACTTTGTGCCAATCCAAAATCAGCACACTAAAACCCAAAATTATGAGAGTTCGAATCCAATCCTCAACCATTAATGGAAGACTTACTCCCCCTTCCTCAAAAAGCATGATGCAAAGAGCTTTAGCCGCTGCAATGTTGGCGAATGGAGACTCGGTAATTCACAATCCTTGTAAATGTGAAGATGCCGCCGCTGCAACAGATATCATTCAGCGAATGGGTTCAGTAGTCACCAAAAAGGAAAATTCCTTAGCGGTAACTTCCAAAGTTAGTGAAGCTCCCAAAAGTAT
>JBFFMG010000356.1:0-3605 GCA_041554215.1 Labilibaculum sp. | reverse complement strand
ACTCCAATAATTGGCTTTTTGTATCATTTGTCGAGTTCCTGGAGTTTTGATATGAATCTTAGATATACCTATATTCCTGATTTTCCTGAAGCTGTTACGGCAAAAAATGAAAATGGAGAATCTTATCCATATTATCTTGGATTTGATAAGATCTCCCTTCCCGAATTATCAATTGGACTGTTTTATCGTTTCTAAAACAAGCCGTGAATTTGGGCTTCTATTTTATCAACAATACCGTTCAAATCTTCAGGGTTATCAAGAAAATCAAGATTGTCTGCATCTATAATTAGTAGTTTGCCTCGATTGTAATTTTGAATCCAGCTTTCGTATCGGGTATTCAAATTCTTCAAATAATCCAAACGAATGGTTTCTTCGTAATCGCGACCTCTTTTCTGAATATTATTCACAAGAGTTGGAACCGATGAACGTAAATAAATTAGCAAATCAGGAGCTTGAACCATCGATCCCATTAATTCGAATAGGTTGCAATAGTTTTTAAAATCGCGTTGCGACATAAGTCCCATATCGAATAAGTTAGGCGCAAAAATCATGGCATCTTCATAAATCGTACGATCCTGAATTACATTTTTCCCGGCTTTACGGATTTCCATAATTTGGTTGAATCGACTTTTTAGAAAGTATATTTGAAGATTAAACGACCATCGTTTCATATCGTCGTAAAAATCATTTAAATAAGGATTTTCATCCACATCTTCATAATGAGCTTCCCAACCATATTGTTTTGCAAGTAGTTCGGTAAGAGTAGTTTTACCAGAGCCAATGTTTCCTGCTATTGCGATATGCATAATTTGAAAGAATTATAAGTTTTGAATTGTACAAGCCTTTAGTATCGGCATGTAATTATCAAGTCACAGCACCTTTTTAGAAGAGTCCGTTCAGTTGAGCATCAATTTTGTTAATTACTTCACTCAAGTCTTTAGGATTCTTTATAAAATTAATGTTGTCCACATCAATTATCAGTAATTTACCCTTATCATAGCCCGAAATCCAAGCTTCATAGCGTTCATTTAATCGTTTTAAGTAATCAAGGCGAATGGTTTCTTCATAGTCTCTACCACGTTCTTGTATATGATTGACAAGAGTTGGAATTGAGGCTCTTAAATAAATTAAAAGATCAGGTGGCTGCACCAAAGCACTCATGATATTGAAAAGAGACAGGTAGTTGTTAAAATCTCGTCGCGGCATTAAACTCATCGCTTCCAAATTAGGCGCGAAAATATAAGCATCTTCGTAAATGGTTCTGTCCTGAATGATGTCCTTCCCAGATTTACGTAAGTCCAAAACCTGATTAAATCTACTATTCAAAAAATGAATTTGTAAAGCGAACGACCATCGTTTCATGTCTTCGTAAAAATCATTTAGATATGGATTTTCATCAACATCTTCGAAATGAGCTTCCCATCCATAATGTTTAGATAATAATCCTGCTAGTGTGGTTTTACCAGCTCCAATATTTCCTGCAACGGCAATGTGCATATTTATGTTTACTTTGTGTGAAAAAGGCAACTAAAATTAAGAATATTTTTCAGGAATTCAATTGGAAAAAAAATCAATATATTGCAGGTGATTTTTAATCAGGGTATTAGTGTCTTTATTGATATTGATTTTTTATTAGAAATGTACAAATTGTCGTGCCGTAATATAAAAGTGTCTTCTTGCGAGTCATTTAATCGATAGATCAGTTTATCTTCCTTAGCTAGTGGTTGTAGGGAGTAAATGCCTGATGCAATTGTATAAATAATAGTGTTTTGGGATATTTGAAAATTTTTAATTCCTGCTATTGCAATCCTTTTCTTAAATTGTCCATTCCGATCTAGATTCAGAATCCCTAGCTCAGGATAAAAGAGGTATAAATCATTGTTATACTCAATTATTTTACTTGGAGGTTGATCTTTGAAAAAAGAGTTCAGTAAAATGCTTTGGTTTATTTTTTGTCCATTTTTAGATATGTGAATTACTTGATTGTCATTTGAATTATACATCCAAAATCCACCATCGGGAGATGAACAAACTAATTCGGTTTCATTGTCAGAGAATTCGTACAAATCAATTTCATTGCCAATTTTGGTTAAATTACGATCAAGGAACAAAATTTGATTAAAATCATTGTAAAAAACAAGAATTCGAAGTGGATCAGATACATCAATATGTGAAATTGAACCTAAATTAGAATTTGAGAATTCAGTTGTTTTTTCTCCTTTTATATTGAATTCAATTAATTCCGTGTTTCGAACAGCAAATAAGTTGCCGAGGTGATCAACTGAAATGAAATCGTGAATCTGATTAATTTGAATACTATCTTGAACAGAAAATAGAAGAGAGATCCAAAGAAGGAATTGTAGCATAAATGATTAGTTGTTTTTTAGAAGTAATTCCTCAATTAAAGTGCGATTATTTGAAAGACGCGGTACTTTATTTTGTCCACCCAGTTTCCCTTTTCCTTTAAGCCATTGGTAAAATAAACCAGATTTAGCTATGGTGATATGCGGTTTTTCAAGTGTAATGTTCTTATATCTTTTTGCCTCGTAATCGGAGTTAACGCTCATTAAAGCATTGTCAAGAACGAAATTGAACTCATCAATATTATCAGGCATTTTTTCGAATTCAATTAGCCATTGGTGAGTGCCTTTTTGATTGGAAGCCATAAATACGGGTGCTGCTGTATATTCCTTTATTATAGAATTGGTTTTTTCGCAGGCTATTTGAATTGCTTTTTCAGCATTATCAATAATCAATTCTTCGCCGAAGGCATTAATAAATAGTTTTGTTCGGCCTGAGATTTTAAATTTAAAAGGTTTTTTTGAGGTAAATTGAATGGTATCACCAATTTGATAGCGCCACAAACCTCCGTTGGTTGTAATAATGATTGCGTAATTTGTATAAAGATCAACATTCTCTAAACTAAGTGCTTTTGGATGATCATCATCTAAATTTTCGACAGGAATAAACTCATAATATATGCCATAATCCAACATTAAGAGCATTGAATCGTCAAAAGGATTATCCTGAATGCCGAAAAAGCCCTCGGAAGCATTGTATGTTTCCAAATAATTCATGTTCGCCGAAGGAAGTATTTCTTTAAACTGTTCGCGATATGGATTAAAACTAACACCTCCATGAACAAATAACTCAAGATTGGGCCATATTTCGTGTATGTTAGTCTTTCCCGAAACACTTAAAATGTGTTTTAGCAAGACAAGGAACCAGGAAGGAACACCAGATAGGCTGGTCACATTCTCGTTCAATGTAGCTTCGGTCATTTTGTTCAGCTTTTCTTCCCATTCATCCATTAAAACAATGGAGGTATCGGGTGTACGAATAAAATCAGCCCAAAAAGGGAGGTTTTGGATCAAAATGGCAGACAGATCCCCATAATAGGATTCATTTTTTATGTTGTTAATCTGATGACTTCCCCCAAGTGTTAATCCTTTTCCTTTAAGAATTCCGGTTTCGGGGAAAAGGGAAGTATAGATTGCTAATATATCTTTACCTCCTCTAAAGTGGCAATCTTCGAGAGCTTCTTTACTTACAGGAATAAATTTGCTTTTTGAATTGGTTGTGCCCGATGATTTAGCAAACCATTT
>JBFFMG010000355.1:0-3617 GCA_041554215.1 Labilibaculum sp. | reverse complement strand
TCAATATCTCGAATTAAATGCAAATCTCCTTTTAGAGCATCAAAATGACCTGTTTTATCAGAATATCCACCGTAGTGTTTTTTTAAAGCAGGATATAAGATTGTTTTCACAAGAGATGATTTTCCTGATCCACTCACTCCAGTTATTACCGACATGATATTCAGTGGGAATTTAATATTGAGGCCTTTTAGGTTATTTTCTCTTGCTCCAATTATTTCGATGAAATTATTCCATTTTTTTCGTGTGGCTGGTACTGGAATCATCATTTTTCCTGATATGTATTGCGAAGTTAAGCTTTCCGGAGAATCTTTTAGCTGTTCAAGGTCTCCTTGAAACACCACTTCACCACCAAGTCTGCCAGCATAGGGACCAATGTCGATAAGTTCATCGGCAGCTAAAATGATATCTTCATCATGTTCAACAACAATTACTGTATTTCCCAAATCACGTAATTGCCTTAAAACTTTAATTAGCAATTCAGTATCTCTCGAATGAAGTCCAATACTTGGTTCATCAAGAATATATAACGAGCCAACAAGGCTACTCCCTAGTGAGGTAGCTAAATTTATTCGTTGTGATTCTCCTCCAGATAAGCTGCTCGATAAGCGATTAAGAGTTAAGTATCCCAAGCCAACATCCGATAAAAAATTAATTCGGTTTCTAATATCAACAAGTAGTCGACTTGCAATTTTTTCATCTGTTTTGTCCAACTGTAAGTTTTGGAAAAAAACATTAAGTTGGTCCAATGGCATTAAAACTAAGTCCTGAATGTTTTTATGATTTACCTTTACATAGCCAGCTTCTTTTTTCAATCGGGTTCCTCTGCAATCGGGACAAACTGTTTTTCCTCTGTACCGAGATAACATTACACGGTATTGAATTTTATATTGTTTTGCTTCCAGATATTTGAAAAATGCATTTAAACCTTTAAAATGCTTATTTCCAGTCCAGAGTAATAGTTTTTCTTCTTCGTTTAATTCAAAGTAGGAACGGTGAATTGGGAAATCGAATTTATCTGCAGAGTAAATCAATTTATTTTTCCATTCCTGCATCTTTTCCCCCTTCCAACAAACAACGGCATCATCGTAGATGCTAAGTGTTTTGTTTGGAATAACCAGATCTTCATCAATACCGATAACTTTTCCAAAACCTTCACAAGTTGGACAAGCTCCTAGCGGATTATTAAAGCTGAAGGTGTGAACATTGGAATCTTCAAATACGATACCATCTGCTTCGAAACGATTCGAGAAAGATTTGTAATCTGTACTGCCATTTATAGAGAGAACACATTCACCTTTTCCTTCGTAAAATGCTGTTTGTAAAGAATCAGCAATCCTGTTTTGGGTATCTTCATCCGAAGAAACTCTTATTCGGTCAATTACAATATGTATTGGCGCATTGTTTTGAAGAATATCCAGGTTTTCAATTGCTTCAAAAATTTTATGAATTTCACCCTTATTTTCTATTCTTGAAAAGCCTTGTTGCGATAAAACTTCCAGTTGCTCTTTTTGACTTCGGTCGCCATTCTGCATTTCTGCTAAAATCATAACCGGAACAGATTCTTCCTGACTAAGAATGTACTTAACAACATCAGTAATGGAATGTCTTTTTACAATGGTATTCGAAATGGGAGAGTAGGTTTTCCCAATTCTTGCGAAAAGAAGCTTGAGGTAATCGTAAATCTCTGTTGATGTACCAACAGTTGAACGTGGATTTCGCGTATTTACCTTTTGCTCGATTGCGATGGCAGGAGGTATTCCTTTTATGAAATCAACCTCAGGTTTGTCAATTCTTCCTAAAAATTGTCTCGCATAGGATGATAAACTTTCAACATATCTTCGCTGTCCTTCGGCGTAAAGAGTATCGAAAGCCAAAGAGGATTTCCCTGATCCTGAAAGACCTGTAATCACAATAAACTTATTTCTCGGAATCTTAAGGTCAATGTTCTTTAGATTATGAACTTTTGCGCCTTTTATATAAATGTATTTTTTTAAATTCTTGTCTGCCATATTTGTCTTTCGACCTCAGATTAGGTTTCGTAATAAGTTTACTAAAATCGAATCTACAAAGATATTTAACTTCTAAACATTTTCAAATCTCATTAAAAATTAGTTTCTTGCATACTATTACGAATATTTAGTAACCATCAAAAAAAAGGAGATATTGCTTATAGATTGACTTTTACACTGTTTTATTAAATAGATGTGAAATTGAGAAAAATTAATCCTACCGATTATGATCTCGTTAAGCAATTCATTGATGGTAATCATGATAGTATAGATACTCTTGTAACCCGACATAGGGACAGAGTTTACACGTATATTTATCTAATCGTAAAAAATCATCAGCTTTCCGAGGACTTATTTCAGGATACCTTTATAAAGGTAATCCGATCGCTCCGTATGGGGAAATATCAAGACAATGGGAAATTTTTAGCTTGGGTGCTAAGAATTGCTCACAATTTAATTATAGATCATTTTAGAAAAGAGAAGCAAAGCAATACCTTTTCGAAAGATGATTATGAATTGGATATTTTCAATTCTGCAAAATATTGTGAGGAAACTTATGAAGATGAATTAGTTCGAAATCAGATTCATGCAGATGTACGTAATTTAGTTGATGAATTACCAGAGGATCAGAGAGAAGTGGTCATTTTAAGACATTACAAAGGTTTAAGCTTTAAAGAAATTGCCGAACAGACTGATGTTAGTATTAATACTGCTTTGGGACGAATGAGATATGCGTTAATTAACATGCGAAAGGCAATTGAAGAAAGAAACATAAGTCTTACTTTTTAGTTTGAGTTCATGGGGCTAAAAATAAATTGATTAATAATATTGTGTTTTTTATTCCTTTTTTACTCTTGCATACTAAAAGGGAATTTAAAGCGTTTATAGGTAAATAGAAATAATTTATTGCCTATGAATGATATTTATACTCTTTTGAATTTAGATCGTAAAAATACAAGACAAGAAATGATTTCACTTATGGATCGAATTGCAAATTCTGACGTGTTTGAATCTGCAGAGCTAATCGAATATCTCGATAAGTTTCATGTTAAGTCAAAGTCAAATCTTCTTCATCGTATTTTAGGATTTCGTCAGTCCACAAAAAATGTAAATCTGAAATTTCCAGATATTACAGAAATCGCATTAAACTAAAAATTAACCGGAGTATTTATACTTCGGTTTTTTTTGATGTGTTTTTTTTCTCAATTCAAAATAAAAGATGTATATTGATATCAAAATGATATCAAATCTATTTATTATGAGAGAAGAAAAAAGTTATTCTGCAAAGTCGGGATTTTTAATGGTTTTTATTGTTTTTGCCATGTTGGTGATTGGCATTGTCGGATTGGTAATGATAAGGAATCCATTTTTCGTTATCTTAATTCCATTGGTAGTAGCATGTATACCAGGTTTTACAATCGTTAATCCAAATGAAACTTCAGTTTTGGTTTTGTTTGGTGCATACAAAGGAAGCATAATGAATAATGGCTTTTTTTGGGTAAATCCATTTATGGTAAAAAAGAAGGTTAGTTTGAGAGCTCGAAATTTGGATAGTGATCCGATAAAGGTGAACGATAAAATTGGAAATCCTATTATGATTGGGGTTGT
>JBFFMG010000354.1:0-3656 GCA_041554215.1 Labilibaculum sp. | reverse complement strand
GAAAATCCAACTTTATAATCCTTCGGGTGATTAAATAAATTAAAAAGAGTAATCATACCTCCATGACTCCAGCCCATAATTCCAACACGATTTTCATCAACAAAATCGTAATTTTCAATCATATAATTCCTGCTTGCATGCACATCTTCATTTTCCAATCCACCATAATCAATTTTCTCGTAATGTCCCTTTCCATATCCAGTACTACCCCGATATTCAGCCGCAACAACAATGTATCCTTGGGCAATTAACTCACGAACAATGTGAGTGTAATAAGTTGTGAAATCACCATGAACGCCACCATGCGGCAAAACCATTAGTGGATATTTTTTATTGACATCAATATTTTTTGGAACAAACACATACGTCCAGAATTTGACTGGATTACCAGCACCCAATGCCGTTTCATTTTTCTCCTTCCACTTTGGCGGTCCGTAAATATATAATTTGTCGATATGAGCAACATCACCTACCCGCTCGAACCAAATAAGATCATCTACCATTTTTTGTAATTGATCCATTCGATGATCAAGATTTTCGTTGTACTTCTTAAGATCTTTCAGTTCTTCTTTTATGGGATTATCCGATTGAGAAAATCCAAATCCAGAAATCAGTAGAAACATACAAATAGCGATGCTTTTTTTTACTTGTATCATGTTTTGCGTGTTTGGGTTAGTTGCTTTTATGAAAAGACTAATTTATAAAATTGTGAGCAGAAATTTTTAATTGAATTAGATTTCATTAAAAATTACGATGCTAAGCATCCGATCGTATTTTTAGAAACACAACTACACCAACTCCAACTGATATATTTTGGTGGTAGCATTGGTAATCTTGAAGCGATCATCCATACGGTGACCAACAACCCACACAATTTTATTACCCGAAAGCAATAACCATGTGTTCTCCTTTTCTTGCAATGAGAATTTTTGGTCGATGAAGAAATCAGATATCTTTTTCTTTCCCTTCATTCCAATCGGGTGAAATGAATCTCCATCTTTCCACTTCCTTAATTTAAGAGGAAATTGGAGTTGATTGGCATCGAAACAAGCAATTTTTATATTGTTTGAAAATTGAAATCGTGGACTTCTATCTAAAAATGACATGCGTAGTTCTAATGGCAAATCCAATGTTCGATCCTCATCTGAAATTAAATATTCCTTATTATTCTCTTCGGATATCTCGGTAAGAATTAAATATTCTCGGTCACGAAGCAATTGGTGTGTTGCCGAATAAAACAATTTACCAGAAATACCATGAATTGATTCTGCAATTTTTCGAACATCTCGATTATGAAAGCCATAAGGTGAAAGAAGTTCATATAAATGAGAAACTGGAGCAAGTATTTCTTTTAGCTTGGAAATTGAAATTAACAACTGATTCTCGCGAGTAAAAACCAAATGCAAACGGTTCTCTTCAATCACCCGATTATAAATCTGCTCTACTTCTCTAAAACGTTGAACATTCTCGGTCATAGTAGTACGAATAGCAGGATTTATCTCCTCTAAAACAGGCATTATCTGATGGCGAATTTTATTCCGTACAAAATCAGTTTCTGCATTTGTAGAATCCTCTCGAAAATGAAGGGAATGCTCTTTTGCATATTCAAGCAACTGCTTACGTGGAAATGGCAACAGAGGACGAACAATTTTACCAAACTTCGATTTAATTCCAGATAAACCATGTATTCCCGTTCCGCGCGCTAAATTTATAAGAACCGTTTCTGCGACATCATCAGCATGATGCCCAATGGCAATGTACTTGTAATCAAAAATGTCCCTTATCTCTTCGAACCAATTGTAACGAAGATCACGAGCGGCCATTTCAATGGAGATTTTATTCTCCGCAGCGTACTTTTTAGTATCAAAATCGATCGAATGAAAAACCAAATTCCGATCAATGGCCATTTTCCTCACAAATTCAAAATCACCATCCGATTCATCGCTTCGCAAATGAAAATTACAATGAGCCACTCCACACACCACTTCCATTTTGCAAAGAAGATCTAGCAGAACAACGGAATCGACTCCTCCACTAACAGCAACCAAGATTTTTTCGTCGCGATAAAATAAATTTTCTTCCTCTACAAAACGTACCAGTTTGCGCAGCATCAATAAAAAATTAATAGTTGAATATGAGTTTTGATTTGCAAAGGTATAAAGTTAAGAAATACCTTACTCTTTTAACACTTTCATTATGGCTTTTGCTTTTAACATGCATTCTTCATATTCTTTTTCAGGATTTGACTGCATGGTAATAGCTCCGCCAACCATAAAAGATAAATAATGATTCAGCGCATTATACTGAATACTTCGAATTACCACATTAAAATCAAAATCTCCAGAGGGAGTAATGTAACCAACTGCACCAGAGAACAATCCTCGTTTAGTCGATTCATATTTCTCTATTAATTTCATGGCTCGAACCTTTGGGGCTCCAGTCATCGATCCCATTGGAAAAGTCTGCCGGATTGCTTCTATAAAATGAATACCATCTTTCAATTCAGAAACTACAGTTGATATCATTTGATGCACCTGCGGGAAGGTATAAATACCGCACAATTCCTCCACAATAACCGAATTCTTCTCAGCTGTTCGCGACAAATCGTTACGAACCAAATCTACGATCATGATGTTTTCAGCTCTTTCCTTCGGATCAGAAAACAAATTTGCCTTAATTAGCTTGTCTTCCTCTTCGTTAGCACCACGTCTCGCAGTTCCTTTTATGGGTTGCGATATAATTTTACCGCCCACTTTTTTAAGGTATCGTTCCGGACTGGCCGATAACAAATACTTCTCTCCCATTCGGTAAAAACAGGAATATGGTGTAGGTGAAACTTTCATTAACTTCCGAAATGTTTGCCTTGGCCGGATATAAGTATCTTCAACATAAAATTCCTGACAAAAATTCACTTCATAGATATCCCCTCTGCGCACGTGCTCCTTCAATTGCTTGATCGCTTTCAAGTACTCATCTCGGCTGATTCTTGATTTAATCTCCGAAACAGTAATTTCTTTCTGTTTTGGCACAGCGAAATTTTCGATTTTCTTAACCAAATTATAAATATCCTCTTCAGTAAATTCCTCATCGAAATAATGAACCAGTAAAGTATCTACATCTAAAAGGAAAACCCATCGCGGACGAAAGAAATTCATTTGTGGCATGTCTAAGCCATCGTAATTTTCCGAACTTAAAATCTCTATCTCATTTTTAAGATCATAGCCCAAATAACCAAACCACCAATCTTTTGCTGTATTAACCTCTTTTTTTAAAGTCTCAAAGAAATTATGCTTAGGTTCAATAATCTGAAGCGCATCAATACCAGCAATCAACTCGTAAGTGTTGTACTCCATTTTAGAGTTTGCCTTTTGGTTCACCCCGTGACTATCGAGAATACTTACATATTGAAACTTCTTGCTCCAAAACAGCAATTGGTCCTTAAACTTTAAGGGATCAGAAATGTGGAAAGTAAGCCTTTTTCGCATGGCGTAAATTTAAGGAAAAGATGCATAGTTTCACATCTCTCTACCAAAATAGAAGAAATTTTGAGATAGGATATGAAGGGAATATGAATCTATTCTTAGTTTACTCGTTGGCTTATTCCTTTTTTTGAATAAAGGAAAAACCTTTATCCTGATCTCCAAAAACATGAACTT
>JBFFMG010000353.1:0-3682 GCA_041554215.1 Labilibaculum sp. | reverse complement strand
GTTCGTATCAGGGCTGGACATCCGCAGGCGAATACCAACGAGTACTGCAAACTATTAGTGGGGGAGATAGTATTGTAACGACCTATTTGCAATTAAATCCGGTTTATAATATTACCGAGAACATTCACATTCAAATAGGTGAAAATTATTTAGGTTGGACTACTTCTGGTCAATATACGCGAACACTTGAAACAGTATTGGGTTGTGATAGTACTGTTACTACCAATCTTCAAGTAGAAGTAGCGACGTCTTCCAACCACTTTCAAACAGTTTGGGATAGTGAAAATGGTCAAAACCACATGACTATATGTATTGCTGATGCACTCATTGAAGGCGTTCAACTTGAGAAAGGCGATGAAATAGCTATTTTTGATAATGATCTATGTGTGGGCTCAGTCATATTATCCGCAAGTATTGATATCAATGATGAAAGTACATACGCTTTTATAACAGCATCTCAGGCTAATGGAGATTTAAATGGCTTCACTGAAGGCCACGAAATTATATATCGAGTTTGGGATTCAAGCGAACAAGTTGAAAAAAATATTAATCAGGTTACTTATAACAGCGATTTAAGTGAATGGATAACATCAGGTAATTTTGTTGGTGGCGGAACTTCTGTTGTTGAAATTGGATATGTATATGTTGAACCTACAATTGTCCAGTCAATCAATTTAGATAAAGGATGGAATATCTTTTCTTCCACGGTAGTGCCTGAAAATGCCGATATGAGTGTTGTTCAGGTTGTATTAACAAACAATGATGTTTTGTTTAAGGTTCAGGATGAAGCCGGTAACAGCTTTGAAAGAATAAAAAAGGACTGGATTAATAATATTGGCAACATGGAAGAATCTGAGGGATATAAAATTCGGGTAAAATCTTCATGTACTTTACAAATTACTGGAAAACAAGTTCGTCTTCCGATGAATATAAATGTAAAAGCAGGTTCTAACCTTATTTCGTTTCCATATAATGGATCTGTTGATGCTATGCAAGTAATCCAACCTTTAATTGATGCTGGTATTCTTGAAAAAGTACAGGATGAGAAAGGTAATTCAATAGAATATTGGGGAACAACAATTGGTTGGTTAAATGGTATTGGTAATTTAAATTCAGGTGAAGGTTATTTGGTTCAAGTAACAGAAAATGGAGTATTGCCAATTAGTAACATTTATCAAAAATCAGCATTAGTAAATGGTGAAAGTAGAGAAACAGTATACTTTCGACCTGATTTTGAAGGAAACGGCTCTAATCATATGAATATTAACTTATTTGGATTAAATCAAACAGACTTAAAGGTTGGAGATGAAATAGCTGCGTATGATGGAGATATTTGCGTTGGAGCGATCAAATTAACCAGTAAGGACCTTAACAAAAATGCTGTAAGTATAATAGCTTCTGCATCCGATGCTGATCAGGTCAATGGATTTATTGAAAACAATGATGTTGTATTAAAATATTGGAGTGATGACTCAAAAAGCGAAATAGAATTGTCGTTGTCAGTTTTAGAAGGGAATTTGATTTATAACAAGTACGAGAGTATGTTCGCTATGTTAAATAAGAAAATGCCTGGCATTGATGATAATGGATTAAACTCGCTTGAAATTGATATGTATCCTAATCCTGCCATCAATAATGTAACTATTTCCTTTTCTGACTTACCGGAAATAAGATCAAAAATTATCCTTATGGATATGAATGGTAAACAATTACAAAGTCGCGAAGTCCAATCTACACGCGAAGTTTTTGACCTTCAATCGTATCCAACGGGTGTTTATTTGGTAAAAACCATTGTTGGCGATGCTATTAAGGTTAATAAGTTGATTAAGAACTAATCTAACGCAAAAATAAAATGAAAAAGGAGTTTGATACAGAGTTTAAGAAAAAGTCAGTAGTACTGTCTTATATCAAAAACAATGTTACGGAACTTGCTGCGGAATTAGGAATAGATAGCGCATCACTTTACCGCTGGCGTAGAGTCTATAAGAATGCAGAACTTATTCACTTTTTCCAACAAAATAGTTCTAGTATTAATGCGTTGGAACGCGAGAATGAACGATTACAAAATCTTATTGAGGAAGCTAAAAGAGAGAAAGAAATACTAAAAAGTCAATTAATGATTTAAGTATGTTCTATATTAAAAACTACCTAATGAATACATAGGATAAAGATTTGATTCAAAGAGGCTAATTTCTAACAATAGATTGGCCTCTTTTTTTATTTTCAAGTTGGTGTTAGAAATAATTTTGACTGATCCCGGACATGTCATACTGAAGTGATAATGAATAACAAAACTTATGACTCAAAATAATTTAAAGTTTGAAATCCGCCATTTCGCAAATAGTCATCTTTTAGCATCAAGTTGACATCAGATTTTATCATGTCAGCCACAAGAGCTTTTAAATCGTATTCTGGTTCCCATTTTAGTATTTCTTTTGCTTTTGAAGCATCGCCCACAAGCAAGTCAACTTCAGTTGGCCTGAAATATTTAGGATCGACAGAAACTACCGGGATAGAATCTGTCGTTTGTTTATTCATATTTTGAACTCTTCCCTTTAGTTTTGGAAGATATTGTTCCCCAATATTTTTATTGAAAATTTCTTCATTAATGGCGGTAATATAGCCTTTCTCTTCGCCTCCTTTGCCAATAAAACTTATTTCAAATCCCAATTCCTGTGCTGCCAATTTTACAAAATCGCGAATTGAGGTTGTAATGCCTGTTGCAATAACATAATCATCGGGTTTATCTTGTTGAAGAATTAGGTACATGGCTTTAATATAATCTTTAGCATGTCCCCAGTCTCGTTTCGCTGATAGGTTTCCGAGGAAAACGGATTGTTGCATTCCCAACGCAATACGAGCCATCGCTCTAGTAATTTTTCGGGTTACAAATGTCTCGCCTCGTATGGGTGATTCATGATTAAATAATATTCCATTTGAGGCGTGTATCTGGTAAGCTTCCCGATAATTAATTGTGATCCAATACGCGTATAATTTTGCTATCCCGTATGGAGAGCGAGGATAGAAAGGAGTTTTCTCTGTTTGAGGTACTTCTTGCACTAAACCATAAAGCTCGGATGTTGATGCTTGGTATACACGTGTCTTTTTTACCAAATTTAATAAGCGAATGGCTTCCAGAATACGAAGCGTCCCTATGCCGTCGGCATTTGCTGTATATTCGGGAGTATCAAAACTAACCTGCACATGGCTCATTGCAGCCAGATTGTAAATTTCATCTGGTTGTACCTCTTGTATGATTCGTGTTAAGTTTAAACTATCGGTAAGGTCGCCATAATGTAAAATCAGGTTTCTGTCGTTCAACTGCGGATCTTGATAAAGATGGTCAATTCGTTCGGTATTGAACATGGAGGCCCTTCGTTTTATTCCGTGAACAATGTACCCTTTCTTAATCAGAAATTCGGCTAAGTAGGCACCATCCTGTCCGGTGATTCCGGTAATTAATGCTATTTTTTTTGTCATATTCCGTACTTAGATTAACTTAACAATTTAGCAGTCAAAGGATTCGTTGGAGATTGATGAATTAATTAGAGTATTTAATAGAAATTAATCTGTTGTTTTTGGGCATGTTCTTTTACTCTGCGTGCAATTAATACCTTTTGTCGTTTTTCCATATTTGCTCTTATTTTTTTATCTACATACTCTGGTTTCTTTCTTAACCCAG
>JBFFMG010000352.1:0-3690 GCA_041554215.1 Labilibaculum sp. | reverse complement strand
TTTTACCTGCGCCAAATTCAATTACTACACATCCTATCCCAGGCTGGCATTCGCTTCGCTCCTTTTGCCTGGGCTATTGAGCTTTGAGCCCTTCAGGCTCGGTTTCTTTGTTATTTAGTAAGCATTATATTTCTTTTTAATTTTTATTAACATTTATTACGTTTTTAGTTGAACTTTAATTTTGATTATGTGAACACTTTTATCTACATTTAAAATAGAATTATGTTACAGCTGTTTTAATTCATTGTTTGCAGGTTGATCATTTCTAATCAATCTGAATGTAATCCCAAATCGAAAGAGAAAATTTCCGATGGCAAGCTTAGAGCCCCAAAATGTCTTTGATCAAACAAGAAGACATTCCAGGCAAATTGCACCATCAGAATTGCTCCCAATTACTCTCTGGCTTATTGATTGTAATTTTTCTACCAATAAACCATATCATCTGCAGGCTTCTATCCCTGTAAATGACCTATCAATATCGATTTAAATTTATCATTAAAACTTGAACAGTAGTACAACAATAATTAAAACAGCTTATTACCTCTTAGTTTTCAATTAAAAATTCAGTTATTAATCATTTGTAGATAAAAGAACAATAGTGCTCTTTGAAAGGATGAATCTTTTGCCGGTAAAGGTTTGCTTCCCGGCGCTCTACTGCTAATCAGAATGGCTCCGGAAGCATTTCCCAACATCAATTAATGCAGGTACAAGATTCATTGATCGTATTGCTTTTTTGATTGGAAGCATCACTTTTCTCATTGGAAAGCATACTTCACTCATTGGAGGCATTACTTTAGGTAAAAATGGACTTAATTTTTTCATTGGACACCTCACAAATTTCATTTAGGGCAACACTTTATTCATTGGACTGCTTAAAAAAGTCATTGGATCTATTACTCAGTTTATTGCACCAGAAGATTTGGTTCATTGAAAGATCCGGATGTAAGCTAAGGAAAGGCAGAAAACTGATAATACACTTCAATGACCGTTCGCTGGAATATAGCGCTTCTGTTGGTTTCTGTATATCTACTTATTAAAACAAAATATTATGAACAAATCATTAAAACTTCAGAAAGAAATGCATCGTACATTTCAAATTTTTATAGATAGCAATCTAACTAAACTGGATGCAATCCCTGTTGTAAAAGAAATCCTGGATATCCAACGGCCAAAAATGAACCGCTTCGATGCCTTATGGGGGCTCTCTCAAACCAATCATACGGGAACCACCATTACCAAACACAATACCAAGGAATTGGCGGCTAATTACCTCAATCGGGTGAACCTGCTTTTCTGCAATTATTGTCTGAAAAACAATAAGTTGGAAGACCTTCCTAATTTAAAGGGCAGCTTTCCAATTTACATGATCCTCTCCGATGAAAAATTCATCAATAAACTGGACTTTGCCTGTAAATTTGGTGATAGTCTGGGTGATCAACTGGCCGAAACAGCTGTAAGTCCAGAGGAATTTGCAGACCTTAAGCTACTGCGATCGAGCTATATTGACCTGGCACCAAGACCCAGAGAGGTGAAAAGTGCCTTAAAAGTTTCCAATCAGGAACTCAATGGCGTGGCGGCAGAGATTCTTACCATCAACAAAACCAGACTCGACAAAGTGATGCAATCTCTCTTTGCTGGTTCCGAACCCGAATTCTATCAAAGCTATCTGGAAGCAACAACGATGGAAAGATATAGCAATCGGAAAACTGCTGTGGCTGGTTCTATTTGCGACAAGAACACCCACCTGCCTGTACAAAATGCGCACATTTTGATTCCCAAAATTAATCTGGATCATATTTGCACCAGTAAAAAAGGAAGCTTCCGAATTGGGAAACTAAACCCAGGTACCTATCAGGTTCAGATTAAAGCGGTTCCATATAAAACCATTCACTTAGAACTGGTACACCGCTACGGTGAAACCAATGTGCTTGAGGTGGAAATGGAAACTGACAATAAGTAAACACAAGCAATAATTTGCAAATGAAGGGAGCTGCGAATGGCAAGCATTTCTAGAACTCCCTTCAAAACTCAAAGAGGATGTTCGAAAAGTAATTATTTCGTATTAAAATAAAATTCAGCTTTACTCTTTAGCCTAAAGGGAGACTGAATTTCAACGACTTCCCTTTAGGGAATTTAAGGGTGAAAGTCGTTGAATAGTATCAAATTCTACTATTTGGACAGCCTCTATTTTAAAAAACCCTGACTGCGAATATCTTTGTGAATCTGAACAATATTATCTGGTATATCCGCAGCTATCAGCCAATTGATATCTAAACCATTCTGAATGGCAAGTTTCATTAGAAAATCATTTTCGGCGATCAGATTGCCCAGGTTCTGTAAGTCATTTTTTATTTCTACAAAATAATCTTCATGCAGTTTCTTGATTAAGACCAATATTTTAAAACTTCTCGAGATAATATATAAGCAACACTTATAGGCTTTTGAATAAGATTCGGCTGCTATTTTCCGACTGTTGGATTGTAAAATGCCATTCAGCATTAATAGGTTTAAGCTCACCTCACCAAAATGATCTCTGGTAATTCTAACATGCTCAGATATCTCTCCACTCAAATACCGCATATCCATGTGTAAATAGCCGGGACTGTAATACCCATTGCTTATTTTATTAATTTCCTGTATCACATGGGTTTCCATTTCCTGCCTTCTGCTTTCAATCGATTTATTGCCTACCAACTCAAAATACAAACGATTAACAAGATTCAAATCCTTTTTCAGCAAACGAAATAGTAATTTGTCTTTTTCGCTTGAAGGTAAATTAGAAATGGCTTCCTTAAATTCTTTATCCAACTGCATCTGATTATAATTTGTTTTTTAGTTACCCGATTACTTACAGCGCGTTTAACAGCTACTCATTTCCTGAAACAGGCACTGCTTTTGGTCAATCAAATTTAGCTAAAAGCTGAATGTAAAACGAATCGTTTTAATACAGATTGTCATAGTGGGAAGCGCAACAACCTGTCTACCTGCCGACTCCTGAATCTCCTTCTGTTTTTTTGTTTTGCTGGATGCGGGGAGATTGCCACGACTTCCTTCGTCAGCCTCGCTACCGAGCTTGCGAGATCTCCGAAGGTCATGACAATTCACTAATATTTTTTCTTCGGCCTCGCAAGAACAACAGGTTCTTACGAGGTAGTACGCCGAAGTTTTTCTTTATTCTCTATTCTACTTACAAAATTAGTTCTCTTAATTTTTCCAAATACACCTTACAAGAATCACCTTTTGAAGGCTCAGGAGCCCAGGCAGCAAACTCAATACCTGTATTTGGCACATAGGGGCCTTGCTTTATTTCGTAAATTACCGATCCTGACTCCTCTGCTATAATAGTATGCCAAACTCCTGTTGGAATTTCAACGCCATGGTTTCCAACTAATGGATCCAATTTCTTTATTTCAATCACATTCCCAATATCATCAAAAAATACCACAGTGATCTTTCCTCTCAATAAAAGAAAAATTTCAACCTGAGATGTATGACGATGAGGAGGCAAATAAGTTTCAGGTTCCAAAGCATTCAACATTCTTTGCAGCAAGTCCTCTCCATCTTTATGAAAATTGTAATTCATGCGCTTGCGAGGATTCCCAATTGCTTTCTCAGTTACATTATTAAGAAGCTGATTATTTATATATTTCATGAAATTTAAACTTAAAAAACACAATGAAACTTACTCTG
>JBFFMG010000351.1:0-3694 GCA_041554215.1 Labilibaculum sp. | reverse complement strand
GTAGCTTTATCAACTCAAAAGCCATTCATAAACTCCAAGAAAATGCCCTACAATCATTAAACGGAAAAATACCGGAAACACTTCCAGCAACTCTAACCAAAAAACTAGGATTAATTAATCTTCACGAGGCACTTATCCAAATTCATTTCCCAAGCGATACCGAACTATTAAAAAAAGCTACCTATCGTTTAAAATTTGAAGAACTGTTTTACATTCAGCTAAACATTCTTAAAATGAAGATGAAGCGTAAAGTGCTTTATCGTGGTCATCAGTTCTCTAAAATAGGTGAAAATTTTAATCAGTTCTTTCAAACAAAACTTCCTTTCGAACTTACCAATGCTCAAAAAAGAGTTATCAAAGAAATTCGAAAAGATGTGGGTTCTGGAAAACAAATGAATCGACTTTTACAGGGAGATGTGGGAAGTGGCAAAACAATGGTTGGATTGATGTGTATGTTAATGGGACTTGACAACGGCTGTCAGTCTTGTTTGATGGCTCCAACTGAGATTTTAGCAACTCAACACATGGAATCCATTAGCGAATATTTAGATGGTCTTGATATTAAGGTGGCTTTACTTACCGGATCAACAAAACAGAAAGATCGAAAAATTATCCATGAGCAACTATTAAACGGTGAGTTACAAATTTTGATTGGAACCCATGCATTACTTGAAGACATTGTTCAATTCAATAATTTAGGATTAGTTATTATTGATGAACAACATCGATTTGGTGTAGCTCAGCGTGCACGCTTATGGAAAAAAAATAATATTCCGCCTCATATATTGGTAATGACTGCTACGCCAATTCCAAGAACACTTGCCATGACTCTTTATGGTGATTTGGAAGTTTCCGTAATTGATGAGCTCCCTCCCGGGCGAAAACCAATACAAACAGTTCATTATTTCGAAAAAAGGAGAAAGCAGGTATATGATTTCATGAAAAAACAGATTGATCTCGGACGACAAATTTATTTAGTTTATCCGTTGATTAAGGAATCTGAAAAAATGGATTATAAAAATTTGGAAGATGGATTTGAAAGTATTTCCCAATACTTTCCCTCTGAAAAATATAGCATTAGTATGGTTCATGGGAAAATGAAACCTGCCGAAAAAGATGCTGAAATGCAACGTTTTGCAAAAGGAGAAACTCAAATCATGGTAGCTACTACAGTTATCGAAGTTGGAGTTAATATCCCCAATGCTTCTGTAATGATTATTGAAAGTACAGAACGATTTGGTTTATCTCAACTACACCAGTTACGAGGTCGTGTAGGACGTGGAGCGGAACAATCGTACTGCATTCTCATGTCCTCCTATAAAATCTCTAACGAATCGCGAAAGCGTATCGAAACAATGGTTCGAACAAACGATGGCTTTGAAATTGCAGAAGTAGATCTTAAACTTCGCGGGCCCGGTGATATTGAGGGAACTCAACAAAGTGGAATTTCCTACGATTTAAAAATTGCTAATCTAGGTAAGGATGGTCAATTGCTTCAATATGCAAGAGATGTTGCTCAGGAAATACTTGACGAAGATCCATTACTGGACAAGGAAGAAAACTTTACGCTCGCAAAACAGGTAAAACGTCTCAGCAAAACGAAAATTAACTGGAGTGTTATTAGCTAACACATTGCAAAGAATCTGCATATATAGGTAATAGAAAAGATTTTGTGATTTTAACCAACAATACGGTGAGCTGCAACATAGGGGAAACAAAATTCTTTGCGGTACTACTCTAACATTAACCATTCAAAATCTACTATGAAAAAAACATTAAAACGATCTACTTTACTAATGCTTACCTTATTCCTACTTATCGGAACAAGTAAAGCTCAGGATAATTACCCTTCTTTTGGTTTTGATAACTCCTTTACCAATTTAAGTAATCCTGATTCAATCAGCATGTTTACAGGAGCTTTTGCATTTGCACAAATTGGAGCTGAAAATTATGCAGGTATTCGTCTTCAACCCGATTTAAGCTTTGGAAAGTTAGGAATCGGCTTGGATGTTCCGGTTTATTTTAACCTAGACAATGGCGATCTTTACACCAATGAATTCAAAAGTGGAACTGGAGTTCTTCGATTAATAAGCTACTTACGATACGGAAGAAAAAAGAAAGATCCTATTTATTTAAAACTGGGGCAACTGCAAGGCGAATCGTTAGGATATGGTAGTTTATTAAATAACTACAGTAATTCTCCAAGTTATGAGAAAAGAAAGACTGGCTTAAGCTATGACATTCGTATTAAAAAGGTTTTTGGTGTAGAAGGAATATACAGCGATTTTAACACACAATCATTCAACTTATTTGCCGTTCGCCCCTATGTTCGTCCTTTTGGAGCAAGCGGAATTGCTGTTGTTAAAACACTCGATTTTGGATTTACTTACATTACCGACAAAGACCAAACGGATCGATTTGGCGATGACAGTGGTGTTAATGAATTTCTTTCTGATGGAATAAAAGCTTACGGAATCGATATGGGAATTCTTCTAATTAATTCGGACTTTATTAACCTTACCGGATATGCTCACTACAGCAAATTAAGCAAAGTTAAATCTGATTCTCTTATGGCATACCATCAGCTAATACCTCCTGCACAGGAATATGATGCAGGAAAAGGAACAGGAATTGGTTTGAACGCAAATATGAATGTAATTGGAAATTTGTTCCGTTTAAATTCAAGAATTGAGCGTCTTTGGTATTCCGACAACTATATGCCGCAATTTTTTGATGCGATGTATGAAGTAAATAAAGATGCTAAAGTTGCTGCCTTGAGTCATATAAAGAGTCAACAAGGAATATATAGTTCGCTAACCGCTTCAATTTTGGATAAAATAATGGTAGGTGGAAACTTATTATTGCCTGACAATGTAAGCACTGAATCACCGGCAACATTGCAATTAAATCTAAGAACTCAGGATTTATTTGACAAAATCATTATTGAAGGTTATTATACAAAAGGCAATCTAACAAAGGTGAGTGATACATTTAAGTTTGATTCAAACTCCCTTGCCTTAATGAGGTTTGCCTACAAAATAGCACCAATTCTAGTAACTGGTATAGATTATCGTTGGAGTTGGAGTGAACAAGCAGATGGATCCTTTAGGGCAGACAATTCAGTGATGCCTTATTTGGCTCTAAGATTTCAGTTTTAAAACAAAAACATCCAGATATAAAAACAGCGAAACCTATATGAGTTTCGCTGTTTTATTTTGCAAATTTATTACTTAATGCAAGTATTTTTTCTTTTCAATTTGATTGTCAATTGTAAAAACTACAATCCTTTTTTAATTTTCTCTATTAGCTCGACATATTCAATATCAGTAAGAGTCGTCTTTTGTGGATTCATCTCAAAAACACCTCCAAATCCATATCCATCCTTATATTTTGGAACAATATGCATGTGTAAATGTGATAAAGTATCTGCATAAGCACCGTAATTTATTTTTGTAGGTGTAAAGGCAGCATCCATTGCTTTTGCAACTTTTGCCACATCATTTATAAACGCATTGCGTTGTTCATCACTCAACTCATGAAATTCCACACCATGATCTTTATATACAACATTGCAACGCCCTAAATATGATTGTTCTTTAAATAAAAATAATTTTGACACTTCTAAATCACAAATCTCAATCATTAAACTATGTAATAAGTCATTGTCTTGGCAATACAAACATTCTGAAACAGG
>JBFFMG010000350.1:0-3732 GCA_041554215.1 Labilibaculum sp. | reverse complement strand
TCATCAGATATGATAAGAAAAACGGAAGCTTTAAGACCTTTACTACTAAAAAGAATAACACCTCAGGTAAAACTTAAAATAAAATCACGTCAAACACAAAAAACAACCAAAACCAACTGATAATAGGAACCTTAGGCGATGGAATATGTAGATTTGACACTCAAAAAGAATTGTACTACGACGGACTAGACATTCCCAAATTGCTGAATGAAAAAATTCCTAAATGGATTCTTTGCGTTTACATTGATAAAGCTCAAAATTTATGGATCGGCACCTACGTAGGACTCTTTCATGTTAACCTAAAAACGAAATCACTAACTCAGTATTCGAAAGAAAACGGACTGCTAAAAAATAACACCGTCGACTGTATTCTTTCCGATAGTGAAAATAACATATGGGTTGGTACCTACGACGGATTGGTGAAAATAAACGGTGATAGCTCCAGCTTCTATGATACCAACAATGGCTTATGCAACAATGTGGTCTGTTCAATAGTTGAAGATGAATACAACCAACTATGGATTGGAACGCATAACGGATTGTCCAGATTCAATCCAAAAGATGAGTCTTTTACCAATTATTATTCCTACGATGGTATTCAGGCAAATGAATTCTCAAGAAATGCAGCCTTTAAATCGGATAAACAAGAACTTTTTTTTGGTGGTATAAATGGGATTACGCAAATCAGCAGAGATTATGCTACTATCAGCAGGGAAGTAAGAGATGTTATTCTCACTGAATTTTTAAGTTTCGACAAACCGGTGAAAATTGGTGAAAAATCGGGTAAGCATGTAATTTTGGATAAATCAATAGTTCTTGCAGATACAATCAGGCTTCGCGAACAGGATAATGTATTTTCAATTGGATTTACTTCAACGGATTTTGCCAATCAAACAGCTGTTTCTTACGAATATTTAATGGAAGGCTTTGATTTAAGCTGGAACGTAACCAGCTCGACAAATAAAAGGGCTACCTACACCAATTTAAATCATGGTACTTATACCTTTTCGGTGCGTGCAGTTGATAAAAAGAACCTATCAACGCCAAGAAAACTTACCATCATTATCTACCCTCCCTGGTATAAAATGATTTGGGCAAAAATTTTATGGACTCTGTTAATCGGCTCTTTATTCTATGGAATATTTATGTTATACATGGAGAAAGTTAAACGCCTGAATGCCGAAAAAGTGAACGAAATGAAAATGCAGTTTTTCATCAATATATCACACGAAATTAAAACCCCTTTATCGTTAATATTAGATCCCTTAGAAAAATTAATCAAACAAAATTTTGATGAGAAAAACTCAAGACTGTTCTTTATTATGCAGCAAAATGCCAATAGAATATACCGTTTGGTTAGCCAAATGATGGATGTGAGACGAATTGACAAAGGACAGATTCTTATAAAATTTCAACAAACAAACATCTACAGCTTTATTAAGGAGATAGCTCAATCTTTCGAACTGTTAGCCAACGATAAAAATATATCTTTCGGTATAACTACCAGCGATCCGGATATTGAGTTATGGATAGATCCTCTGAATTTTGAAAAGGTTGTTTTCAACCTATTATCAAATGCTTTTAAATTTACACTTTCAGGAGGTGAAATAGAATTAAGTATTACAAAAGAAACCATTGGAAAAGGAAATCATCAACATGAACAGGTAAAAATAACTATCAGCGATACAGGTGTAGGAATTAAGGAAAGTGAAATTGAGCGAATTTTTGATCGCTTTTACCAAGTTTATTCACCGGATACGAAACAATCAACAGGTACAGGCATTGGTTTGCATCTTTCCCGTTCATTGGTTAGTTTACACAAAGGTAGGCTTTTGGCCGAAAACCGTAATGACCAAACCGGGAGTCGATTCATCATTACACTTCCTCTTGGAAATGAGCATCTTTCCCCAATAGATCTTATCACAGAAAAAACAGCTTTTCAGGCTCCGTCACATAAATATATTTCGCAGGTATCAAAAGAGAACATCCAAACTCCTATTGATAAAATTGTAAAACGCAAAACCAATTACAAGATTATGATTATTGATGATGAAGTTGACATCAGAAACTATCTGTACAATGAATTATCTGCCTATTATAAAGTAGTGGCATGTGAAAATGGTAAAAAAGCTCATGAAATTTTATTGGACGAAAAACCAGATCTGATTATTAGTGATATTATGATGCCGGAAATGGATGGTATCACTTTGTGCAAAAAAATAAAAACAAATATTTTAACCAACCATATTCCTGTTATTTTACTTACGGCACTTTCTAAGGAAGAAAATGAAACAGAAGGCATTGAAACGGGTGCCGACATGTATTTGGTAAAACCTTTCAAAAGTGAATTTATCCTTAAAATGATTTCTAATATTTTAGAAAACCGGAAAAAGATATATAGCAAATTACTGACTAAGAAAGAACATGAAATAGAAAATATAGAAATAAAATCGCACGACGAAATATTGATGCAAAAAGTAATGGCAATTATTAAAGATAACATCTCTAACAGTGAGCTAAATGTTGAAATGCTGGCCGATGGTGTTGGAATCAGCAGAGTACATATGCATCGAAAATTAAAAGAACTAACCAATCAGTCGGCCCGTGATTTCATCAAAAACATTCGAATGAAACAGGCAGCCTATCTGCTTACAACAAGTAAAATTAACATCGGAGAAATAGGTTATGCGATCGGGTATTCCAATTTATCACATTTTTCAAAATCCTTTAAAGCTTATTATGGTGTATCACCCAAAGAATATTCATCAAAGCAACACGAGAGTTGAAAAATGCGGATTCATTACAAAGTAAAAAGATGAACCCTTGAGTTCATCTTTTTACTATTGATTCCAATTAGCTCAAAAATTTCTTTCTCAAATCTTCAACCTGATCATCATTGATTGGTACCATTTTTCCAAGAGGTGCGCCAATCACTAACGATTTGGCACTAAATTCGGCAACTTCAAGTCGGTCGAATGCCTGCATCATTGAAGCCCCGGTGACCAAAAATGAGTTGTTTGCAACCAAAACAGCAGGAACTGTATCGCAAATCATTTCGGGAATTGTAGTATTCCCCTGAAATTGTGTTTCAATAGGCAAACAAGGTACATCTTGTAAGAAAATCCAGCTTTCTGGAATCGTTCTTACATCAAATTTAACGCCTGTAGTTCCATAAGCCATTAAATAGGGAGATTGAGTAATAATGATTGTATTCACATTTGGATTTTGCTCATAAATCATCTGATGCAATTTCGTTGAACGGCTAGGCGTCTTGCCCTCCTCAGGTTTGCCATCTTTAATTTGAACTATATCCTCTGTTTTAAGATCCCAACGTGCAATTCCTGTTGGGGTAATTAAAAAATCGTTTCCTTCGGCACGCCTCGAGATTGTTCCAAAAGAACTGATCATTAAATTTTGACGACAAGCACGGTGAACAAATTCAACAATCTCCGATCGAAGCGCTTTTTCGACGGTTGTATTTACCACATTGGTATTACAGTCTTTAACTTCGGGCATTTGAGCTTCGTAGGCTTTAATTTGCTCATCGGTTAAGTAAGTTGGATTCCCAATTCCTTTGGCATTAATGATGGTCTGACAGCAAAACTCCAAAGTTTCAAAACGAGTATAAGCATCCAGCATATCTGTACCACCCAAAACAGTACCGTGATTTTCCATAATTACAGCCATGTAATCGCTACCAATAAATTGTTTCGCGATTACTGCTCCCAAAGC
>JBFFMG010000349.1:0-3773 GCA_041554215.1 Labilibaculum sp. | reverse complement strand
GGTGGAACCGGATTGAACAAAAGATCTTTTAACACCAGTTTAACATGCTGAAATAATGATGCTTATATATCTTATGGCTATCTTTCAGCATAATCAATCCCTCTTCAGACCTGGGATCAAAACCAATCAAATCCATGAAAAAGTCAGATGAAACAAAAATCCATTCCAGTCTAAAACATGAGATTGTAGTAAATAGTTGAATTCGAAATAAAGAATTTTCAGATGAGTATTGAAAGCATTATAAAAAGTGAAATTGTAGAAGCTGTAAGTAGTTGTTACGGTCAGGGAATTGATGAGGGAACAGTTCAAATTCAAAAAACAAGACGTGAATTTGAAGGTGATTTAACGGTAGTTGTATTTCCTTTTTTACGCTTTTCAAAAAAATCACCCGAAGCTACGGCCAACGATCTTGGTATTTTTCTTCAGGAAAATATTGAAGCGGTTACTGCTTTTAATGTTGTGAAAGGATTTTTGAATTTAGTTATTGATAATTCTTATTGGATTTCAGTATTGAATTCGGCAATGCAATCCGATAATTACGGCTTTAAAAAGTTAGAAGCTGGTGCTAAAAAAGTGATGATTGAGTATTCGTCACCGAATACGAATAAACCACTTCATTTGGGCCATATTAGAAACAATTTATTAGGATATTCTGTTGCCCAAATACTAAAAGCGAATGGTTACGAAGTAATCAAAGTGAATTTGGTGAACGATCGTGGTATTCATATCTGTAAATCGATGCTTGCCTGGTTGCGTTTTGGCGAAGGTGAAACTCCTGAGTCAACTGGTTTAAAAGGCGATCATTTGGTTGGGAAATACTACGTGAAATTCGATCAGGAATACAAAAAAGAGATTGAAACATTAGTAGCCAATGGAATGGATGCTGATGAAGCTAAAAAACAAGCTCCCTTGTTGGTTGAGGCGCAGGATATGTTGGTGAAGTGGGAGGCTGGCGACAAAGAAGTTGTAGGCCTTTGGAGAAAAATGAACGATTGGGTGTTAGCTGGATTCGATGTTACCTATCAAAAAATGGGGGTTGATTTCGATAAGGTTTATTTCGAATCGGAGACTTATAAACAAGGGAAGGCGATTGTAGAAAGAGGCTTGGAAGAAGGAGTTTTGTATCGAAAGGATACAGGTTCTGTTTGGGCCAATTTGGAAGCTGATGGACTGGATCATAAGTTGTTACTTCGCGATGATGGAACTTCTGTGTATATGACACAAGATATTGGGACAGCCCAATTGAGACAGCAAGATTATAATCCTAATAAAATGGTTTATGTGGTTGGTAATGAACAGAATTATCATTTTCAGGTTTTGTCTTTAGTTTTAGGTAAACTAGGTTACGAATGGAGTAATAAAATCCAACATTTGTCATATGGTATGGTGGAGTTGCCTGAAGGTAAAATGAAATCCCGTGAAGGAACAGTTGTTGATGCTGATGAGTTAATGGATGAAATGGTGAATACCGCGCGCGACACTTCTAATGAGTTGGGTAAACTTCAGGGTTATTCAACAGAGGAGGCAGAGGATGTATACAATAAAGTGGCGATGGGTGCATTAAAGTATTTTATTCTTAAGGTTGATCCTAAAAAGAATATGATGTTTAATCCTAAAGAATCAATCGATTTTAATGGGAATACAGGTCCTATCATTCAATACACTTATGCTCGTATTCAATCTGTTTTGAAGAAAGCTATTGATGCAGGAATTGAAGATGCTGATCTTGCTAAAACAGACATTACTATTTCGGAAAAAGAATCGAATTTAATTCAGTTGATTTCGACGTACCCTGTTGTTATTAAAGAGGCTGGAGATTCAACAAGTCCAGCACAAATTGCGAACTACGTTTACGAACTGGTAAAAGAATACAATCAATTTTATCACGATTTCCCAATTGCAAAAGAGGAAAATACAGACTTGAGAGCGTTCAGAATTGTATTGTCGAAGCAGGTTGCTCAAATTGTAAAAAGTGGAATGGAACTTTTAGGAATTGGTGTTCCTGAAAGAATGTAAAAAATATATTTTTGAAAGTAAAGAGCGAATTTCACTTTAGGAATTCGCTCTTTTTTTATCTTAAAAATCTCTTTTTTTGCGATTTCAATTGAAAATAGAAAAATCATTGAGAAAATTATTGACATTTCTATCACATAGTCTTTATCGCTAAGTAGATTTTTTTAATTTTGCATTGAAATATAAATCTGGATAATAATGTTTGAAAATCTTAACGAAAGACTTGAGCGATCCTTCCAATTATTAAAGGGGCAAGGAAAAATTACTGAAATCAATGTTGCAGAAACCTTGAAAGATGTGAGACGTGCCCTTTTGGATGCCGATGTAAACTTCTCTATAGCCAAGTCCTTTACCAATACAGTAAAAGAAAAAGCATTAGGACAGAATGTACTAACCGCATTGAAGCCAAATCAGTTGATGGTGAAAATCGTTCACGATGAACTGGCTGAATTAATGGGGAGTACTCAGGTTGATATCAATATTCAGGGAAAACCTGCCGTAATATTAATTGCTGGTTTGCAAGGATCAGGTAAAACCACCTTTTCGGGTAAATTAGCTCATCTTCTGAAAACAAAACGTTCTAAGAATCCTTTGTTGGTTGCTTGTGATGTATATCGTCCAGCGGCTATCGATCAGTTGAAAGTGCTGGGAGCACAAATTGGAGTTTCTGTATTTGCTGATATTGAGAGCAAAAATCCGGTTAAGATTGCTCAGGATGCAATTAAGCAGGCAAAAGCCAATGGAAATGATTTGGTGATTGTGGATACTGCTGGTCGTTTGGCTATTGATGAGGAAATGATGAAGGAAATTGAGGCGGTTAAGAAAGCTATCGAACCATCTGAAATTTTGTTTGTTGTTGATTCAATGACCGGTCAGGATGCGGTTAACACAGCTAAGGAATTTAATGATCGTTTGGATTTTGATGGTGTAGTTTTAACCAAATTAGATGGAGATACTCGAGGTGGAGCAGCTCTTTCGATTCGCTCAGTCGTTAATAAGCCAATTAAATTCGTAGGTACAGGCGAGAAAATGGAAGCTCTTGATGTTTTCCATCCTAGTCGTATGGCCGATCGTATTTTAGGAATGGGTGATATTGTTTCACTTGTAGAGCGTGCTCAAGAACAATTTGATGCCGATGAAGCTAGAAAGCTACAGAAGAAAATTGCGAAGAATCAATTTAATTTTAATGATTTCCTTTCTCAGATCTCGCAGATCAAGAAAATGGGTAATCTAAAAGATTTAGCTTCAATGATTCCTGGTGTTGGAAAAGCATTAAAGAACATCGATATTGACGATGACGCTTTTAAAGGTGTAGAAGCAATTATATTTTCGATGACTCCTGCAGAGAGAGAAGAGCCAGCTCTTATTAATGGATCGAGAAGAAAGAGAATTGCTGATGGTAGTGGTTCTACTATTCAGGATGTGAATCGATTGATTAAACAATTCGATGAAACACGAAAATTAATGAAAATGATGACAAAAGGTGGAAATATGTCCCGAATGATGGGGAATATGGGAGGCCGAAGATAATAACTTACAAACAGAAATGCTTGGCCACTTGGTCAGGCATTTTTTATAAAGCAAACATACGACCATGGAATTAATCGACGGAAAAAAAATCTCTAACGAGGTAAAGCAAGAGATTGCTGCCGAGGTAGAAAAAATTAAACAGGCTGGAGGGAAAACTCCTCATTTGGCAGCTATGATAGTTGGACACGACGGAGCTAGTGAAACCTATGTGGCTGCAAAAGTTAAAGCTT
>JBFFMG010000348.1:0-3779 GCA_041554215.1 Labilibaculum sp. | reverse complement strand
TGCTAGAAGAATAATTGTTATAAGTAAGACTGTTAGCATTTGAATATATCTTGTATTATATTATTTAAAATTTAAGCTAAAAAGCTTTTGAATTATTTTCTGAATTGATGAATTATTATTTGTTCGCAGTCACAAGTGTATTACATTTAGTGATACTAACAAAATAAGAATCAGGAATATTAATTTACAAGCAAAGATATCATTTCACAATTGTTCTTCCAAATATAATAAGATTTTAAGGTCTTTAAATACTTGGGTGAAATGTTCTTATTTAGAATAATTCTTGCTAAATTTGATATAAGTTTAATTAGAAATTATTCTGTTAAATAAACACACTAACACATATTAGTTTCCAATGCAAGGGGGAATTGTTTTGGAAGCTAAATAATACAAAATTATATGTCCGAAATGGTAAAAGAAGATAAGGAGACAAACAAAGAGAATTTGTCATTCAACGATTTTACATCTGAAGTTCTTGAGGATTATCGAATTGCCAATGTTAGCCGCCAATTAAGTATTTGGGGGCGAAAAGAAGTTTTAACCGGGAAGGCCAAGTTCGGAATATTTGGGGACGGAAAAGAGGTTGCGCAAATTGCAATGGCTAAATCCTTTAAGAACGGAGATTGGCGCTCGGGTTATTATCGCGATCAAACTTTTATGCTTGCCTCAGGTATGTTGTCGAGTGAAGAATTTTTTGCCCAATTATTTGGGGAAACCAAGCTTGATAAAAATCCGGCGAACGGAGGTCGTCTAATGAATAATCATTATGCTTCCAGAAGTTTAAATGAGGATGGTAGTTGGAGAAATTTAACCAATCAGAAGAATTCTTCAGCAGACATTTCGCCTACAGCGGGTCAGATGCCTAGATTACTTGGCTTAGCTTATGCATCCAAAATTTTTAGACAGAACAAAGAGTTACACAATTTCCCAGAGTTTTCTGATAAAGGGAATGAGGTAGCTTTTGGTACTATTGGTGATTCTAGTACTTCGGAAGGTCATTTTTGGGAAACGATAAATGCTGCTGGTGTTTTGCAAGTGCCAATGGCCATGAGTGTTTGGGACGATGGATGGGGAATTTCAGTACCCAACAAATACCAAACTACAAAATCTAATATCTCTGAAGTTCTTAAAGGATTTGAAAAAGACGAAAACGGTGATGGCTACCTAATTTATAAAGCCAAAGGTTGGGATTATCCTTCCCTTTGTAAAATGTATTTGGAAGGTGTGGAACTTTGCCGGAAGGATCATGTTCCCGTTCTATTCCATGTAACGGAAATGACTCAACCTTTAGGACATTCAACTTCTGGTTCGCATGAGCGATATAAAACTAAAGAACGTCTGGATTGGGAAAATGAATACGATCCAATCAAAAAAATGAGAGAGTGGATTCTTTCTTTGGAATTAGCAAAGGAAGAAACTTTAGATGAAATTGAAAATGTCGCTTTGCAAGAGGTTAAAGAAGCTAGAAAAGCTGCTTGGAATTCTTTTTCCAATCCGATACTTGAAGAAAGAGATGCTCTGATTGATTTGGTGGAGAATGCAGGTTGTGATTGCAAGAAAACGGAGCGTATCGATAAAATAGTAAGTGATCTTAAAAAGCTTATTAATCCTGTTCGAAAGGATAATTTTACGGCAGCAAAGAAAATATTGCGATTTATTTGCAGCTCCTGCGATAGTTTCAAACCTTTAAAATCGCAACTGCAATTGTGGCTCAAAAATTCATTAGAAGAGAATCACGAACGATACAGTAGTCACTTGTATAGTGAGACAGCTTTAAAAGTGCAAAATATAAATTCAATTGAACCAGTATATTCTGAACAATCAAAAATTGTTAACGGTCGAGAAATATTGCGAGACAATTTTGATAAATTGTTTGGCAAATATCCTTTGTTGTTAACTTTTGGTGAAGATACCGGATTTATTGGCGGTGTAAACCAGAGTTTAGAAGGAATGCAGAAGAAATACGGTAAACTTAGGGTTACTGATACCGGAATTCGTGAGGCAACAATTTTGGGACAGGGAATCGGTTTGGCAGTGAGAGGGCTGAGACCAATTGCCGAGATTCAGTATTTCGACTATTTGCTGTATGCCTTGCAAACCATGAGTGATGATTTGGCTACTCTACAATATAGAACTAAAGGGGGGCAAAAAGCTCCGGTGATTATTCGTACTAGGGGTCATCGCTTGGAAGGGATTTGGCATTCGGGATCTCCATTAAGCATGGTTATAAACTCAATTCGTGGAATTCATGTTTGTGTACCAAGAGACATGACTAAAGCGGCTGGTTTTTACAATACCTTATTAGAATCCGATGAGCCGGCATTGGTTATTGAACCTCTTAATGGTTACAGATTGAAAGAAAAGTTACCTGATAATTTGGGCGAATTTAATACCCCATTGGGCATACCTGAAGTTTTGGTGAATGGAACTGATATTACATTGGTAACTTATGGATCATGTGTACGAATTGCTGAAGATGCAGTTAAGCAGTTGAAAGATTTTAATATTTCGGTTGAGTTAATTGATGTTCAGACTTTATTGCCATTTGATATAAATAATCGGATTTTGGAATCAGTAAAGAAAACCAATCGCATTGTATTTTTCGATGAGGATGTTCCTGGTGGAGCTACTGCATTTATGATGCAGAAGGTTTTAGAGGATCAAAAGGCGTATTTTTATTTAGATTCAGAACCAAGAACAATTACAGCCAAAGATCATCGTCCAGCATATGGTACCGATGGAGATTATTTCTCAAATCCGAATGCTGAGGATGTATTTGAGATTATTTATGATATCATGAGAGAATCTAATCCACAAAGTTTCCCTTCTATTTATACGAATTAAGATCGATGATTTTTTATGGAAATAAGAGAAGAGGCTGAATTCTAATTGATTCAGCTTTTTTTTTGTTAACAAAAGTTAAATGTGAGATTATTCTCATTCCAGTGTCACCCATTTATTAAACTTAACTGTTATAATTGTGTTCGAGAGAATCTATAGGGGATATTCTCGAATATTTTTAGTTAGTGATTGTTGAATAAAATGTGGTAATTCTATACAACAAACCAATTCTAAAAGGGCTCCAAAATATATGGGGTACAGCCATTCTCTAGGGAATGGCTTCTCTTTTTTTTAATTCTTGTTTTTATAAGCAACCTTTTAAAAAAATTGAATCATTATTTTATTCGAATTGCTTTTAGCACGTTCGAAATTGTTCATGGTTACATAGGGGTATTCCCATGAACAACTTTACTAATTGTTAATTGGATGTGGTAGTTCAATTAATAATTAATTCTAAAGGACTTCAATATATTGAAGAACAGGCCATCCCGAAAGGGATGGCCATTTTTTTAAGAAATAGTAACTAATTGAACTCTTGTGAATTTTAGGTTTTCGTAGCTTTTGGTAGTACTTCCTACTATTTATTGATTATCTGAACCTTTTTTCACATAAGTAGGCACTCAGTTTGGGGTTTTAATTGTCTTATATATGTTCGAGAGAATCTATAGGGGAAGATCTCGGATGTTTTTAGTTAGTGATTGTTGTATGCAATGTGGTAATTCTAGACAACAGATCAATTCTAAAGGGCTCCAAAATATGGAGTAACAGCCATCTTGAAAGGGATGGCTTCTCTTTTTCCCATTTTTTTGTAATTTTAAAATTATCCTAAAATTAATCTTCATGATAAAAGATGTGTCTTCTTCTGATGCTGAAGAAATTTGCGAAATCTATAATCACTATGTAAAAAACTCAGTAATTACTTTTGAGGAGAACGAAGT
>JBFFMG010000347.1:0-3812 GCA_041554215.1 Labilibaculum sp. | reverse complement strand
CACCTGTCAGGTATCAGGCATTATTAATTAACCAGCTAATGGGCACACAGGTAATTGGTTTAGCCAATCACTTTAGTTCTGCCCAAGGCCCAACCCGATTTAAAATGATGACAAAGGAAAAAACAGCGAAACGCAAATTGTTTCGAATGATATGGGGAATCCCTGTACTTGCAATTCTACTAGTAGCTTTTGCAGAACCAGAGTACAAACAAGAATCAATAAATACAGAAACTCTTATTAGCTCTGTAACCACTGCTGACAGCATAAAAATTAGTGGTAAGGTAATCAACGAAGATGGAATAAATATGCCCGGAACCTCCATTATTCTGAAAGGAACTAGTATTGGCATCGTTGCGGATAAGGATGGAATTTTTGAAATGGATATTCCCAAATCAGAAAAAATAGCTCTTGTAATTTCCTATGTAGGCTACAAAACGATTGTTGAGAAAATAAATTCTGCAGAAAAGAAAATCCATTTCGATTTTAAATTACAGCGAGGCGTAGTGAGTATTGATCGTAAATCGATGTATCTAGATGGTGATGTTCCCCCACCACCTCCACCACCAGCACCTGAATTTGACAAAAACTCTGAAAAACCTGTTTTCATAATTGTTGAAGAAATGCCTCATTATCCAGGTGATAGATATGGTTTAGGTAAGTTCGTAAAAAAGAAAACAGCTGAACTTAAAAGTAAGTTTGGCACTAAACTAAGTGGCAAAGCTACCCTTGGTTTTACTGTTAATGAAAAAGGCGAAGTAACCAATATCCAGATCCTGGAAAAAAGTAATGATTTAGTTGCCAAAGCGGCAAGCAGTATTGCTTCTGATATGGAGAACTGGAAACCCGGCACTCAGAGAGGGAAAGCCGTTCCTGTCAATTTTGCGATGGAATTGGAATTTTAAAAAACAAATAAAGATGAAAAGAGATGCCAAATGGTATCTCTTTTTGTTTTGTTTTGTTTAATCACACAAATCGTTATTAAAAGTCAAACTAAAGTAAGGTGTAAATCATTACTCATTGCCTTTTTTATTTGCCATAGGTCCCGAAAAATTTCAGAATTACCATGCTGAGATAATCATCTCCCTGTTTGTCTAAATCGCTTTGGCATGGACGTTTCATGTGTCTCTAATTTTAATTGTCACATGGAACTCGCCTAATAGTTACAATCCTGTATACAAAATGCTCTCTAGTGGATCGTTTCTCTTATATTCCTTCCATTATTAAAAGCCACTGACTAAAGTCGAGCGGCAACAGATAACTATAAACTATCTTTTATATCTTTATCGGAAAGCTAAAATTAACCAAAATGACCAAAACACGATGCGCATGGGCAGGCAAGGATGCCTTGTACTGCGATTATCACGATAATGAATGGGGAGTTCCCTTGCACGATGATCAGATGCTATTTGAATTTCTGATTTTGGAAGGAGCACAAGCTGGATTAAGTTGGATTACCATTTTGCGCAAGCGTGAAAACTACCGCAAAGCCTTCGATAATTTCGATCCAAATATTGTGGTGAATTATACTTCGAAGAAAGTAGATGATCTACTTCAAAACGAAGGAATCATTCGAAATAAACTGAAGATTACTTCTGCCATAAAAAATGCGAAGGCCTTTCTCGAAGTTCAGAAAGAATTTGGCAGTTTCGACAAATACATCTGGAGCTTTACCGATGGAAAAACAATCCAAAATTCGTGGAAAAGTCTGTCGGAACTTCCTGCCTCGACCCCCGAATCGGAAGCGATGAGCAAAGACCTAAAGAAACGAGGGTTCAAATTTGTAGGCCCCACCATTTGCTATGCTCTTATGCAGGCAACGGGAATGGTAAACGATCATACTACGGATTGCTTTCGATACAAAGCGGTGTAAAAATAAATGCCCCTGACCGAAGTCAAGGGCAATCTTATTTTGCTGAAGTTTTTAAATCAATTCCTTAATCTTTTCTCTAATCAAATTATCTGTTTTTCCCTTTTCGTAGCCTTCAATAATCACTTTTATTTTCCTTTCTTCATCTAAAATAAAAAACACAGGTACAGATTTAATTTGATATTTTTCATCAACTATTTTCGTACTATTAAAAAAACGGTAGTTTATCTTGTTCTTTTCTGAATATCGTTGTAGTGTAGAGATTTTATCTTGCCAAGTTTCAATTGAAATCAGTTCAAAATCTTGACCCTTTAGTTCTGTGACGAATTCTTTCATAAATGGAATTGAAGCTTGACAAGGTCCACAACCAATTCCCGTAAATTGAATTAGTAATACTTTGCTTTTAATTTCATTTAAGCCAGTTATCTCTCCTTTAGTATCAGTAAGTTTCCAATCGGAAGCTATTTCCCCTATTAACGAACTATTGTTGCTTCCTTTTCTCGATTTATAGTTTTCTTCATAAAAACTTATTTCATAATCTGGCTGGAAATAATCTGAAGCAATAAATTTTTCAATTTTTAATTTATTGAGCTCATATTCATGTCTGGTATTTACAGATATACTATGAGCCATATCTCGTCTTACACGATAAGGCAAATAGTCTTCTTTTCTTATCCAAATTTCATATGTGGAAGTATTATCACCAAAGGTGTATGGATTTTCGACATAAATAGCTCGCCCAAAGAACTCAACTTGTTTATCTTCATTAATCGACAATTTGAAATAGATAGAATCCCCCATATCTCTTATTTCAGTAGAAATACTATCTTGGGTTTCCAATGCATATTTAATAATACTTTTGGTATAATTGAAAAAAGGAGGAGATACCAGCCTGACAGGAGCTATACTTATTTTGAAGCTATCAACAACTAATTCGTTTGGTTCTCTGTAAACCAGTACTCTCATTTTGCCATCATAACAAAAAGTCATCTGGGTAGTATCTTCCCTACTTAAACTCACATAACTCGCCCCGATAGTTGGATCTTTAGGGTTATCGTATTCCTTAAACATATAATTCTCGACATATTCAGGCGAAGAATCCCCAGGCTCATATGATTCAGAGGTAATAAAATATTTTGCTGATTCAATTTGTTCTAGATTTTTTAAAACTCTATTCAAACAAACTTTATTATCATCCCCATTTGTAAAACTACTTGTAAAAAGAATGATCACGATAGCAATGGAAATCAAAGTGAAAATGGTTTTCTTCATGATAAATTATTTTTTCTAATCAGAACTACAATAAATTATTTCTTTTTATCACCGGTAAGACTAAAATTAATTGGAACAGTATACGATACATTTACTGCTTGCCCTCTTTGTTTTCCCGGCTTCCATTTAGGCATTGATTTAATCACACGAACTGCTTCTACATCAAGTGATGGAGCTACAGACTTAGCAATGTGAACATTATCAACAACACCTGATTTATTTACTAAAAAAGTGACATATACTTTCCCCATCACACCATCCTTTTTAGCATCAAGAGGATACTTAACATTTCTTGCAAGAAATTTCTGATATTCTAATTCCCCCCCTGGAAACTCAGGCATTTCCTCTACAATTACAAACACCTCTTCCTTCTCTTGTTCTTTAATTACAATAAGCGCTTGATCTTTTTGCAATTCAAAATTAATTGGAACTGTGTAAGATACACTCACCGTTTCACCTCTTTGCTTTCCGGGCTTCCATTTGGGCATTGATTTAATCACACGAACTGCCTCTGCATCAAGTGATGGAGCTACAGACTTAGCAATATGAACATTATCTACGACACCTGATTTATTTACTAAAAAAGTGACATATACTTTCCCCATCACACCATCCTTTTTAGCATCAAGAGGATACTTAACATTTCTTGCAATATATTTTTGCATCTCCAACT
>JBFFMG010000346.1:0-3828 GCA_041554215.1 Labilibaculum sp. | reverse complement strand
TTTGCTTTCGAAGGTTCCGATTGTCATGTAAATCCTGATGTAGAATCAGCCATAAAGGCGATGCACCAAGCAAAAAAGCCAATTGGAGCCTTATGCATAGCTCCTGCTCTTATTGCTAAAGTTTTGGGTAATATTGAAGTTACCATTGGCGAAGATGAAGGAACTGCCAAAACAATTTCTGCAATGGGTGCAACTCATGAATCTACAACCCATGGTGAAATTGTATTTGATAAAGAGAATAAAATTGTGACAACTCCTTGCTATATGCTTGATGCTACAATCGCTCAAATTGGTGATGGAGCAGATAACGTTGTTAAAACTATTATGGCACTATAAATAAACTAATAGTTGTTGGCTTTTTGCTGCAAGCCTTAAGCCAGCATCATATTTCCTTCTATGAAAAATCGCAATACCAAAGATGTAGCTGAAAATCACATCTACCCATTCATCATTTCAAATTTTGTACTCTTTGTTGCTATTTTCCTTTCCTTAAATTCGGCACACGAAGCTGCAATTCTTTTGTATAGTATGGCAGTGAATCTCTTTATCAACTGGCTTAGTTTCTATTCATGGCAGAAAAAGAAATTGGTTCATTTTTCGGAATACTACAATAATATTGTAATTGGGGGATTTTGCATTGCGGCCATTTTACCAATATTTCTAATGATAATACCCATCTTATTTTTTCCTGAAATTTCGTATTTACTTTTACTATTCACAAGCCTAATTCTTGCTTTGTTATTCAAGAAAATTATCCTCACCAACTATGCTTGGGAAAGAAAAGCTGAAGAATCTATGAATGTTTACAGAATGAACATAGAAGAACAAAAAGAGCTCGCCTTTGAAGATTTAAAAAAATTTATTGATGAATCTGGCCGCACTAAATTTGCTGATTACTTAGAAAAAAACCAGATCTTTGATCGCAGGATGGAGGCATATTTAAAGGGAAGTGCTGAAAAATAATCACGACTTACATATTTTTTCGCCCTCTTTTATTCTATTTAAATGACAGAATAACAATTTTCCAGTTTTTTCATCACGCAAGTGCATTCCATTCCCTTCGCAATATTTAAAGGAACTACAATCGGAACATTCCCCTGTCTTCATCCAACTTCTATCTCTATATATTAAATATTCTTTCTCCCAGATTGTCTTCAAACTATCTTTATAGATATTACCCTGCGAAAAGTTATCCCGAAGATTTGGGCATGCCGAGATGGAACCGTCTATTAGAACAGAGGCAACATTAATACCAGCCCTACAAAAGAATAGATTGTCGCGAACTTCACCTTCGTAATTCCCTAAAAAACCTTCGCAACCGTAATTCAATTTGATGTCACCTTTTTTTCTTTCCCTTGCTATAAAATCAAACAAAAATTTAAATTGTACAGGATTCAATTGCAGTTCCTGATGCTCCTTTGCCCTCCCTATTGGGAAAACTGTAAATATTCGCCATTCTTTAACTCCTTTGGATAAAAGCAGTTCTTTGAGTTGGTTTAACTCATTAAAATTCTTTTGATTAACGCATGTAACCACATCAAATTTAAGATCTTCAGTTTCGGATAAAAGCCCAATGGCATTTACTGCATTTTCAAAACTTTTTGGATTTCCTCTCAACCAATTATGCGAATTTTCCAATCCATCCAGACTAATAGTAACGGCACGCAAACCCGATTGCAAAAGAGATTGCAATCTTTTAGACGTAAGATGAAATCCATTGGAAACCATTCCCCACGGGAAGCCCCTGTCATACAGCTGTTTTCCACAAATTTCCAAATCATTTCTCACCAATGGCTCTCCTCCGGTTAAAACAATCATGGTTTTATTTGGTTCAACAATACTTTTCACATCATCAATAGCTCCAATAAAATCAGAAACAGGCATGTCTTTTACCAAGGCTTCCTTTTTACAATCGCTACCACAATGCAAACAATTCAAATTACATCGTAAAGTACATTCCCAAAATATATAATTGAGTTGATGCAGCTTTTTTGCATTGTCGCGATATTTTCTAAAAAGTTCAAGAGCTATTTTTTTACGTAACGTAAATTTCGAATTCATTATTTATCCTCTGATAGTTCAATATTCACTTCTTTTGATGTTTCTCCACTATCCCATGATCCCGTACTATTTTCGAACTGAGGATCTTTAAATTCTACAATACTATCTTTTAAAAGATAACTGCCATTATTACTGCCATCAACATCTTCGTACCGAACTGAGAAATTCTGATCTTGAGGAAATTCAACAACCTGAATGGAGTAATCACCATTTACATCCGTATAGGTCGAATCGTATTGCATTTTCACTTTAATATTGGGTATCGCCACCTTAGTCTCGGAAGTAACTGTTCCGTAAATTTTGAAAGTCGCATGAGGTGTTCCATACTCAACAGGACTATCTCCACCACCATCGCATCCGGTAAAGGAAATTACACCTCCTATGCCCATAATGGATAAAAGGATCGCAATTAATTTGTTGTACTTTTTCAATACTTTTCGTCTCATCGCTTGTAGGTTTTTTATTATCAGATGCATACTGATACAAAAGGTTGCTTCCAATTTACGAAATTATGATTATTAATTCAGTATCGAGACTCAAATTATAAGAAATAAACACGTTAATCAACACAAAAACCCCCATTCTATTGGCCCTTCTCTTCTGGGAGTCGTCCTTCGCATCAATCAGGCCTTCCTTCGTGCCTGGGAGGCCTCCTTCGCAATAATTATCCAAATCTTCGCAACTGTGACCCTCCCTTCTGCCCTGTGACCCTCCCTTCGCAAAAGTAAGCGCTCTTCACGGGGCTTTCAGAAGGGTTTCAATTTTAATTGATTCTCCTCACAGGCAATTTCCCTGGAGGAGGTAATTCGCCCTGTTTCATCCGATCCAGTATTTCTTCAATCATCCAATCGTCGCCCAAAGGATCGTATTCCGCTTTTAGCGATGATCCAAACATGGTAGCCACCGATTGCCAAAACACAGCAGTAAAAGATCCTTTCAATTCTTTTAAATGATTATAACTTGTGTTTCCAGTTTCACGGTCGATTAACTTCATCAACAATTTTCCTTGCGAAATTTTAAGCTTCATCAAAGGCTTTTTATACTCTTTCATCAAGCCATTGTATTCTGTCCGAATTAGTTTTCGTCGTTGTTTTTTGCTTTCGATTCCTTCCAATTCTTTGGTAAGTTTTTCAATGGTTTGGGTAGCCCCTTCGGCGTAAGGATAAACGATCTGAATATTTCGCACCATTCTCCAATATGCTCTTGTATTTCGATAATGTTTTCTATGCTTTTTTTTATAGCGTAATATTTTAACCTCGTCAAGATTAACATGCAAATTGGTATCCAGAAAGATGACTGTGTCTTGTTTTAAAACAGCATGAATACAGCACAACTCCTTTGCTGATGCCGAACCCGCAAAAGCCAATAAAACAATTAAGCTTATTTTAAACCATCTTACCATATCTATAATTCCTATTCAAAGATAATCTTTCCTATCTTTAAGTACATTCTTCAACTATAACTAATCCATAAAAATCCCTATAAAATGAAAAAGCCTTTTCTCATCTGCTTACTATCACTCTTCGCATTTACAACATTTTCTCAAGACAGGGTTACCGGGTTAAATTTTGCAAGCCGATCCGAAGTAATTGCACAAAACGGCATGGCTTGTACGAGTCACCCATTAGCAACTCAAATAGCTCTGGACATACTTAAAGCCGGAGGAAATGCAATTGATGCAGCCATTGCAGCCAATGCAGCACTGGGATTAATGGAGCCTACAGGAAATGGTGTGGGCGGAGATATTTTTGTTATTCTTTGGGATGC
>JBFFMG010000345.1:0-3865 GCA_041554215.1 Labilibaculum sp. | reverse complement strand
TGATGATAAAATTCCAGCAGGAAAATATAGCGTATCTACCTCAAATAGAAATTTTGAAGGAAGACAGGGACCTGGAGCAAGAACAATGTTGGCCAGTCCGCTTACAGCAGCAGCAGCAGCAATAACTGGAGTTGTTACCGATCCAAGAGAATTGTTTTAACCCAATTACCATTAATCTGTTTAGCTAAAGGCCAACCGCCAAAAGCTAATCGCTTAAAGAAAATAATAGTATGCCAATAGATAAATTTACCACATTGGAATCGACATATGTACCGCTTCCTGTTGAAAATGTGGATACAGATCAAATTATTCCAGCCCGATTCTTAAAGGCAACAAGCCGTGAAGGATTTGGCGAAAATCTTTTTCGTGACTGGAGATATACTTCTGATGGAAAAGAGAACCCGGATTTTGTATTGAATAAATCAGAATATTCGGGAGAAATTCTGGTTGGAGGAAAAAATTTCGGAAGTGGTTCTTCAAGAGAACATGCAGCTTGGGCAATTCACGATTATGGTTTTAAAGTTGTTGTGAGTAGTTTCTTTGCAGATATTTTTCAAAATAATGCCTTGAATAACGGAGTACTTCCTGTTATTGTTTCGCCTGAATTTTTAGCGAATATATTCGATGCTGTAGAGAAAAATAAGGAGCAAAAAATCGTAGTTGATTTGGAGAAACAAAGCATCAGCTTGAATGGAAAAAGCGAAAGTTTTGTAATTAATCCTTACAAGAAAAATTGTTTACTGAATGGATTCGATGATATCGATTTCCTTCTCGCAAGAAAAGAAAAGATAGAGGCTTTTGAAGCTAATAACTAATAGAACATGCAAAGATGAACGAACTGCGTAGCTTAGAAATAATGGACACCACTCTTCGGGATGGTGAACAAACTTCTGGGGTAAGCTTTAATTCCGAGGAAAAATTAGGAGTTGCAAAATTATTGTTGCAATCCCTAAAAGTCGATCGGATAGAGGTAGCCTCAGCCAGAGTATCTGAAGGAGAATTTCAAGCAGTAAAGCGAATTACCAAGTGGGCAGAAGAAAACGATTGTCTGGACAAAATTGAAGTTCTGGGGTTTATCGATGGAACTGCCTCTCTTGATTGGATTCACGCAAGTGGAGCAAGAGTAGTGAATTTGCTATCGAAAGGTTCATTAAAGCATTTAAAGGGACAGCTAAAAAAATCACCGGGACAGCATGTTCAGGATATAAAAGATGCTGTGACCTATGCGTCAAATCTGGGTATCAAGGTAAACTTATATCTTGAGGATTGGTCGAATGGGATGATTTCTTCAAGAGATTACGTTTGGTATTTAATGGATGAGCTTCAAAATGAAAATATTCAGCGCTTCATGTTACCCGATACTTTGGGTATATTGAATCAAGTGCAGGCTTTCGATTTTTGTTATGCTTGTCGCGAAAGATATCCAAAATTGCATCTCGACTTTCATGCTCATAATGATTATGATTTGGCTGTGGCTAATGTTTATTCTTCAATTTTAGCAGGAATGAATGGCATTCATACAACAGTGAATGGTTTAGGTGAACGAGCAGGAAATGCTCCTTTGGCTTCCGTAATTGGAGTGATAAATGATCATTTATCCCGAAAAATAAATGTTGATGAGAATAAAATCAATATAGTAAGTCGAATTGTAGAGACATTTTCAGGAATTCGAATCCCTAGAAATAAACCTTTGGTAGGAGAGAATGTTTTTACACAAACCTGTGGCGTTCATGCCGATGGTGATTCGAAGGATGATCTGTATTTTAATCGTTTAATGCCTGAAAGATTTGGACGTGAACGCAAATATGCGCTTGGTAAAACATCTGGTAAGGCGAACATTAAAAAGAATCTGGAAGAGCTGGGAATTACTTTGGAAGAGAAAACCATGAAACTGGTTACACAGCGGGTAATCGAATTGGGAGATAAAAAAGAAGTAGTTACCATCGATGATTTACCTTATATTGTTTCTGATGTTTTGAATCAGACGATGGATGAAATGCCAATTCAGATCAAACATTATTCTTTGTCTTTATCGAAAGGAATGCGACCATTTGTTTCTATTAATTTAGAAGTAAAGGGAAAAATGTACGAAGGAACATCTTCAGGTGATGGTCAATACGATGCTTTTATGAATGCCATTTGGAGCATTTATGACGAATTGGGTAGAGATCGACCAATACTAACCGATTATTTGGTTCGAATTCCACCAGGAGGAAAATCAGATGCTCTGGTTGAAGCTTTTATTGCATGGAATTACAAGGGGAAGGAATTTAAAACCCGAGGATTGGATCCAGATCAGATCGAGGCAGCAATAAAGGCTACTGTTCGAATGTTAAATTTGATTGAACAACATGACAATGTACTCGCTGGGCAATTTTCAGATAATAATAAATAAAGTAAAAATGTGTAATTGGATTTTGATAAAGTTAAATTTTCTCAAATCTTTTTATCTAAAGATCTTATCATAAAATGACGTACAAAATAGCAGTATTAGCCGGAGACGGAATTGGTCCGGAAATCGTAGAACAAGCAAGAAAAGTAACTGATGCAATTGTCGCAAAGTTTGGACATGATTTTGAATATACAGAAGCACTTGTAGGTGCTGTTGCTATTGAGGAAGTAGGTAATCCTTATCCTGATGAAACGCACGAATTGTGTATGAATTCGGATGCGGTTTTATTTGGAGCCATTGGACATCCTCGATTCGATAACGATCCAACCGCAAAAGTTCGTCCGGAACAAGGTTTACTGGCCATGCGTAAAAAATTGGGTTTGTATGCAAATCTTCGACCTGTAAATACTTTTAAGTCGCTGATTCATAAATCTCCTTTAAAAACAGAATTGGTTGACGGTGCTGATTTTATGTGTATCCGTGAATTGACTGGAGGAATCTATTTTGGTCGTCCGCAGGGACGTACCGAAGATGGACAAACCGCTTACGATACATGTGTGTATTCGGCCGATGAAATTGAACGCATTGTTCGTTTGGGTTTTGAATATGCAGGCAAGCGTCGCAAAAAATTAACCATTGTTGATAAAGCTAATGTATTGGCTACATCAAGATTGTGGAGAGAAGTTTCTCAAAGAATTGAACCTGAATTTCCAGAAATTGAAGTAGAATACATGTTTGTAGATAATGCTGCTATGCAGTTAATTACCTGGCCAAAACGTTTCGATGTAATGGTAACCGAAAACATGTTTGGTGATATTCTTACCGATGAAGCGAGTGTAATTTCTGGTTCAATGGGCATGTTGCCTTCAGCATCTATTGGTGTTCATACTTCGGTATTTGAGCCGATACACGGTTCATATCCTCAAGCAGCAGGTAAAAATATTGCCAATCCTTGTGCTACTGTTCTTTCTGCTGCCATGATGTTCGAGTACGCATTTGGTTTTATGAAAGAAGGAGCTTTGATTCGTGAAGCAGTTGATAAATCATTGGAAGCCGGAGTTGTAACAGAAGATATTGCCGATGGCAAAAAGGCTTACTCAACGAGCGAAGTTGGAGATTGGTTGGCAAATTACATCAAGAATGCTTAGTTAATACACATCATAAGTAAGAAGCTGTTTAAATTTGTTTTTAGAATTTATTATTGATGAAAAATGAAGCGTAATAAGGCAAATTTTATGAGAATAGTGGTTCTATTTAAATGGAATTTAACGCAGTTAGGCTTTATTTCTTCATATAAAAAAACTGAAGGATAAATTGTTAAACAACTTCTCATAATAAGCCTGAAGGAATTGGTTACTTTCAGGCTTATTTATTTTTATAAAGAAAAAGGGGAGACATGTCAAAAGAAATTTATTATCCGCTTATGGCGGATATCGTTAAGGCCAGTAAGCTGGTTCAGGAGGTGGTGTTGGA
>JBFFMG010000344.1:0-3871 GCA_041554215.1 Labilibaculum sp. | reverse complement strand
TGATCCTGCGGTTTATCAAAGAGTTGGGAAAATTGCAAAAGAAGCAGGTTTGGAATTCCATACGTGGATACCTACAATGGTGCAAGGAAGGGATAAAAATATTCCCGCAGAATTGTATGCCGTTAATGGAAATAGTGAATCGGCTTACGAAAAACCAGCTTATGTAGATCATTATACATTTTTATGTCCGAATAGAGAAGAGGTCTATCAATATTTGTCGGAGCTATATACGAAAATAGCTGCTTTACCCGAGGTTGATGGAATTCATTTGGATTACATTCGTTTTCCGGATGTGATATTAGCTAAAGGTCTTTGGGAGAAGTACAATTTGGTGATGGATAAGGAATATCCCAAGTTTGATTATTGTTATTGCGATAAATGCAAGAACGATTTTAAAGCAAAATCGGGAATTGAAATTACCAATCAGGCTGAAGCAAGAGATATCCAGGAATGGAAACAGTTTCGTCAGGATTTAATTACTAAAATTGTAAATCGCCTGGCAGAGGACGTACATGCTCAGGGAAAAGAAATTACTGCAGCAGTATTTCCTGGTCCGCATTCTCATGCAGTTAAAATGGTTCGCCAAGAATGGAATAAATGGAATTTAGATGCATTTCTTCCAATGAATTATAACGATTTTTATTTGGAAGGAACTGAATGGGTTGGAAAGATGTGTAAAGAATCCTCGGAAAGTGTAGATGGTGAGAAGCCTGTTTATAGTGGCTTGTTTATTTGTCCGAAGCCAGACAGTAAATCGAAAGAAGCCGATCCTGAAAATCATGGTCTTTTACCAGAAGAGTTGGGCGAAGCAATACGCGAGTCGATGGTAAATGGAGCAAAAGGAATTTGCTTGTTTACACATGATAGAATGACAGATGCTCATTGGGTGGAATTTGAAAAGGCTATTTATAAAGATTACTCAAAAAAGTAAAATAGCAATGTGATATAGAAAGGGAGCTCCATTGGAGCTCCCTTTTATTAGTCTTAAACAGGTGTTTTAAAGTTTTCAAGTATTGATTTTATTTTGTTAATGTCGATATCTTTATTAAGCCAGTTCAGAGCCGATTTGAGTGAACTGAAGGCTTTTATAGGTGTATTGTTATCTTTTAGAGCATCAATAAGTAGCATTGCTTTTACAACTTGACTCGGAGTGTCTGTAACAACAGCCATGCTTCTAATTCTAGAAATAAATCCCGAATTTTGATAGAATTGAATAAATTTGTCCAACTCCTCAATCGATAGTGTGCTGATATCTTTTTGAATGTCTACTAAAATATTAATTTTTGCTTCTTCTTTTATATTAGCTTCAATTTTTTTTTTAAATTCAATCACATCTTCAAACTCTATCTCTCCACAAAAGCATTCAACTAGAAGCTTATGTTCCTCTACATAGTTGTAATAAGAATTCCCCACTCTATTTTTATTTTGTTAATTAATTGATTTGCATATTTATAGGTTAGTTTTTTTAGGGTTTGCAAATGTAATTCTTTTTCTAAAACTACAAAATGATTTTTTCCCGATTGAAGATTAAATGTTAGGTTTGCAAAATATTTAAACACAACAACAACAACAACAACAAACAAAAGTTAAGCATGAATCATTTATTTGTACCCAATATGGGCCGGGTTGATTTTCAGGACATAGTTTTTGATGAAAAATTATCTGTCCAGGTACAGCAGTTTTTAAGGGAGTATGAACATCTTGAAATTCTAAATAAACTTGGACTCCCAGTTGTGAATAAACTCTTACTTTTTGGGAAATCAGGCTGTGGAAAAACGATGACTGCCAAAGCAATTGCAAATAAGTTAGGCAAGAAGTTGAAAACGATTAACCTTGGCAATATTGTTTCTTCCAAATTAGGAGAAACATCAAGAAATATTGCGGCAGCATTTAAAATGGTTGAAACTCAGGAAGCTGTTTTGTTTTTTGATGAGTTTGATTCATTGGGAAAAGAAAGAAACTACGACAATACAGATAGCAGTGAGATGAAACGTGTTGTTAATAGCATGATTCAACTAATTGATTTTTTACCTAAAAACTCCATTGTAATTGCCGCTACCAATCAAATTGGTTTAATTGATGAGGCTTTAATTCGCCGATTTGAGTTAAAGTTGGAATTCCATAATCCACCAAAAGTTGATTTAGATCGGCTGTATGATCAATTGATTTCAAAATATCCGCAGGAATATCAAAAGGTAAACCGAGTTTATGATATCTCTTTTGCCGAGGCGGAGACAATTGTTTTGCAGGAGGTAAAAGAAAATATTATTCAATCAGAATTAGTGAAGAAAGCTCAAAATTTAGAGCCAAGTCAGCTTACCATGGTTTGCGATAATTAGGATGCTTGTATTTACTGGTTAATGATTACCGATAACTGATAACTGTTGTTATCTTTGTCGCTTTAACAGAAAAATCTGAATTAGTATGATCTCTATTAACAATCTTACAGTTGAATTTGGTGGCTTTACCCTATTTAAGCAAGTTAGTTTTATTGTGAATTCTCGCGATCGAATTGGATTGGTTGGAAAGAATGGTGCAGGAAAATCAACTTTGTTGAAAATATTTGCAGGTTTTCAGGCGCCTACAACGGGAACTGTGTCATTGCCAAATGAGATTAAAATAGGATACTTGCCTCAGCAGGTAAATCATATTGATGGCAATACGGTAATGGAAGAGGCCTTATCTGCTTTTGAAGAGGTGTTAGGTTTAGAAAAGGAAATTGCTGAAATTAATTTAGAGATTGCTGAACGAACCGATTATGAATCGGAAGAGTACATGAAGTTAATAGAGCGACTTACTGATAGAAACGATCGTTACCATATGATGGGTGGCGAAAATATTGAGGCCGAAGCTGAGCGTACTTTAATTGGATTGGGCTTTTTAAGAAGCGATTTTATTAGACAGACAACCGAATTTAGCGGGGGATGGAGAATGAGGGTAGAATTGGCAAAAATTCTGTTGAGACGTCCGCATGTTTTTCTTCTCGATGAGCCTACCAATCATTTGGATATTGAATCAATTCAATGGCTGGAGGATTTTTTGAAAACTTATCCGGGAGCCGTCGTATTGGTATCTCACGATAGGGCATTTTTAGATAATATCACGAACAGAACTGTAGAGATTTCTGTTGGTAAAATATACGATTACAAAGTTCCTTATTCTCAATATGTTGTTTTGCATGCAGAACGTCGCGAACAGCAAATGAAAACCTATTTAAATCAGCAAAAACAAATAAAAGATACAGAAGAATTTATTGAACGATTTCGCTATAAGGCTACTAAATCGGTTCAGGTTCAGTCTCGTATCAAGCAGTTGGAGAAAATTGACCGTATAGAGATTGATGAGGAGGATACCTCTAAATTGAGCCTGAAATTCCCACCAGCACCTCGATCGGGAGATTTGGTGTGTGAGGTGAAGAATTTGAGTAAGGCATATGGCGATCATTTAGTTTTAAATGAACTCGAATTTGTAATTGAGAGAGGTGAGAAACTTGCTTTTGTGGGCAAGAATGGAGAAGGAAAATCAACTCTGGTAAAAGTTCTAATGGGCGAATTGGAACATACTGGCACTTGTAAGATTGGGCACAATGTGAAGATTGGTTATTTTGCTCAGAATCAGGCGCAAATGCTGAATGAAAACAAGTCGGTATTCGAAACGATTGATGATGTTGCGGTTGGTGATGTAAGAACTAAGATTCGTGATATTTTGGGTGCTTTTATGTTTCGAGGTGAGGATATTGATAAGAAAGTAAAGGTTTTATCGGGTGGAGAGCGTTCTCGTTTGGCGATGATTCGTTTGCTTTTGGAGCCTGTAAATCTTTTGGTACTCGATGAGCCTACCAATCACCTGGATATGAGGTCGAAAGATGTTT
>JBFFMG010000343.1:0-3893 GCA_041554215.1 Labilibaculum sp. | reverse complement strand
TGGCTTGGCTATTCGAAACTGCAGGGTTCACAGTTTATCTGTTAAAAGGTGGCTATAAGGCTTACAGGGCATACAACCGAGAACGATTTGCTGATAAAGCGGAAATTATCATTTTAGGAGGAATGACTGGAAGCGGTAAAACTGAGGTTTTGCATGAAATGATGGAAATGGGACATCAGGTTCTAGATTTGGAAGGTGTTGCAAATCATAAAGGCTCGGTGTTTGGAGCTTTAGGACAAGCAAATCAGCCAACAAATGAGAATTTTGAAAATGAATTAGCTCAAATTTGGTCTGAATTCGATTTCTCTCGTCCTATTTGGATTGAAGATGAAAGTAATTCGGTTGGAGCAGTGTGGATTAATGATGTTTTGTTTCTTAGAATGAGAAGAGCTGATGTAATTAGTATGGATATTCCCAAACAAGAGCGAATCAAGAGATTGGTTAAAGAATATGCCTGTTTTGATATTGATATTTTAAAAGAACTGGTATTAAAAATTGAGAAACGATTGGGAGGATTAAATGTGAATAATGCATTAGAGAGTCTCGATAAAGGAGATTTTCATACGGTGGCAGATATTACATTAACCTACTACGACAAAGCATATATTCATGGTCAGCAAAAAAGAAAAGGGCAAACAATTTACTCTATAGAACTCGAAAAAGATGATAGTAAGGTGAATGCAAAAGCCATTCTTGAATTCTATGCTAACTTAAAGAAGTAATTTTGTTTGGATAAGAAATCAAAAGATTTGTCGTTATCTTTATGTTGAAACCTTAGAACCCGAAAATCTTGGATATCTATCTAAAAAATCGTCATTGGAAATTTTATTTCTTACTGGTTGCCATTATTATCGTTTTTGGCTCTATTCTGTATACCAATAATTTGGTTGGGAAGCTGGCCAAAGAAGAGGCCAAGAAAGTTGAGCTGTGGGCTGCCGGATTACGCAGTTTAGATTCGAACCCGAATCAGGATGTAACCCTAATAATGAGGATTATGGAAGAGAATGAAACAATTCCTGTTATTTTGGTTGATGAAAACGACTCAATTGTAGCACACCGGAATATTCCATTCTCCGAAAAGCATGAACAAGGGGTTTTAAGAAGTAGATTAAGTGAGATGAGGGATACCGATCGTGCGATTGAGATTCTGCTTACAAACGGCAAAAATTACATTTATTTTGATGATTCGAGTCTAGTGAAACGACTGGCTTGGTACCCTTTTGTGCAATTAGGCGCAATTATCACATTTATTTTAATAGCCTACCTGGCTTTTTCGTATTCAAAGTCGGCCGAGCAGAATCAAGTTTGGGTAGGAATGTCGAAAGAAACAGCTCATCAGTTAGGGACTCCAATTAGCTCCCTAATGGCATGGATGGAGCTCATTAAATCAGGCAAAATTGATCCTCGCTTAACCGAAGAAATGGCAAAAGATGTCGATAGATTAGAAGTAATTGCTGAACGATTTTCCAAAATAGGATCGAAGCCCGTTTTAAAGTTTACAAATATTTTGGATGTGCTCAGTAGCAGTATCGAATACTTAAAAAAGAGAACATCCGATAAAGTTGAATACCATTTGGATGTTACAAATGTAGACAATGGAGTTGTTCCATTAAATAAAGAATTGTTTTCCTGGGTGATTGAGAATTTGGTGAAGAATGCAGTTGATGCTATGGAAGGCAAGGGGAAATTAAATTTTTTAGTCTCAAGTAAAGCAAATCAATTCATAATTGACATCAGTGATACAGGAAAAGGCATCACAAGAAGTCAGTTTAAGACTATTTTTAAGCCTGGATTTACTTCTAAGAAGAGAGGATGGGGCCTTGGTTTATCACTTTCTAAAAGAATTATTGAAAATTATCACCGAGGAAAAATATTTGTTGTAAGCTCAGAATTGGGCAATGGTGCGGTTTTCAGGATTATTTTACCTTTAAATTGAATTATTTGATTTTCAAATAGCTGTTTTTTTTTTGATACCACCAAAGAACTACCTATTTTTGCACCCCCGTTTTTAGCGAAATTTCATCATTGAAACTGTAATTCAGTTTAATAATTGGTTTAAATTGCCAAAAAAAGATGTTGCGATTTATGAAAACGTAAGATTAATTTTTATACTTTTGCAAAGTTTTATTAGAATATTTTGAATTATCTAGCAAAATATACAATTCCTTTCAAAGGACTGAGTGATGGTAAGCATGTATTTGACTTTACCATTGATCAGGAATTCTTTGAGCATTTTCAAACGGAAGATGCATATCAAGTTGACGCCTCGGTGAAAGTAACACTGGAGAAGAAGAGCTTGGTTATGACATTAACAATTGAATTGGATGGAATAATGAATGTGGCCTGTGATCGTTGTCTCGAACAATTTGACATGAAGGTAGGCGGAGAAAGCTCTGTTTATGTGAAATTTGGAGAGGAAAATGAAGAATTGGCTGAAGATGTTATTGTGATTTCAGAATCGGTAAACGAACTTGAAACAGCATATTACATTTATGAGTTGTTTACACTGAACCTTCCTTTAGGTTTTGTTCATCCAGAAGATGAAGATGGAGACAGCACTTGTGACGAAGAAATGATTCAGAAATTGAATGACCATTCGGTGAAAGATGTACAAGACATTGATCCAAGATGGAATGATTTAAGAAAATTGATTGATAATAATTAGTTAAATAGGTTGAAAAATGGCACATCCAAAACACAGAACGTCGAAGCAGAGAAGAAATAAGAGAAGAACTCATCTTAAAGCAACTCCAGCTACTTTAGCATCTTGCTCAAATTGTGGAGCAACTGTTAAATATCATACTGTTTGCCCTGAGTGCGGTTATTACAGAGGCAAATTGGCGATCGAAAAACAAGTTACAGCATAATCTAAGTTAAATTATTTAGGTTGAACGCAATATGTGAATTTGCTCCTCAGGTTTAACTTGGGAGCAATTTTGCTTATTATACGGTTTTATTCGCAAATTTTTGAATATGGAATTGTTTCAGTCAACTTGTTGATTGAGGCTTAATGGTGTATTCGTGTAAATTTGGTTCGGATTAATTGCTGTGTAAGTAGAACGGTGGATCTATCTGATAAACACTAAGTAAGCTAGAAGAATGTCGAAAATTAATGCAGTAATAACAGGTGTTGGAGCTTATGTTCCAGACTATGTTCTTACCAATGAGGAATTGAGCACCATGGTTGATACAACCGATGAATGGATCATGACTCGTATTGGTATTAAGGAAAGAAGAATTCTAAAAGGCGAAGGGAAAGGGTCTTCAGATTTGGGGGCAAAAGCTGTTGAAGAGCTTTTGAAAAAAACCAATACTTCTCCAGAGGATGTTGATTTGTTGATTTGTGCAACAGTAACTCCTGACATGCAATTTCCTGCTACAGCTAATATTATTAGCGATAAATTGGGAATTAACGATGCATTTAGTTTTGATTTAAATGCCGGATGTTCGGGATTCTTATTCGCATTGGCAACTGGTTCAAAGTACATTCAGTCAGGAATGTATAAGAAAGTTGTAATCGTTGGTGCCGAGAAAATGTCTTCAATAGTTGATTATACAGATCGTCAGACCTGTCCAATATTTGGTGACGGAGCTGCAGCAGTTATGTTGGAGCCAACGGCTGAGGACATTGGGGTTATGGACGAAATGTTGCATACGCAAGGATTTGGAAGAAAACATTTGCATCAAAAAGCAGGTGGATCTTGCAAGCCAGCAAGTCATGAGACAATTGATGCAGCTGAGCATTTCATTTATCAGGAAGGAAATCATGTATTTAAGCATGCTGTTTCTAATATGGCAGATGTTTCGGTTGAGATGATGGAAAAACACAATATGACAGCTGATGATTTGGCTTGGTTGGTTCCACATCAAGCCAACAATCGTATTATCGAAGC
>JBFFMG010000342.1:0-3897 GCA_041554215.1 Labilibaculum sp. | reverse complement strand
GTTCGAAAAGAAAAATTTAACAAAGGAAATTCTCTGCTACTTGTATCCAACTCCTTTATCTTTTTTGGCTTAGGATATTCGATTTTATCTCAACATGAAACAGGGGTACATTTACTGGGATTATTTACCCTTATCAATGCAGTTATCCACAGTATAGTAAGTATCATCATCTACAAACAAAAACTTGCTGACAAAAACGTTTTCTATCTTATTGCAGGTCTTGTTCTAATATTTATCACCATTGCTTTTCCAATTCAATTAGACGGAAATTGGGTAACATTACTATGGGCCACTGAAGCAGCCCTGCTCTTTTGGATCGGAAGAACTAAAAAAGTTTCCATTTATGAAGCCATGTCGTATCCATTAATGCTACTTGCCTTCTTTAGTATTATGCAAGATTGGGCAATGGCGTATAACACTTACCATGTAGCAGATCCTGAAAGTAAAATCACTCTCTTTCTGAATGTTAATTTTTTAAGTTCTATACTATTCATTGTCTCTTTTGGGTTCATCAATAAATTAAACAACGATTCCAAGTATCCAAGCCTATTAGATTTATGGATCAAAACTACCCGAATCCTACACTACGTAATTCCAGCTATTCTTATCTTCACAATTTACTATTCCTTTCAAATAGAAATCGACAATTACTGGAATCAGTTAATCAAAGATTCTGCACTAACGATTCAACATGAAGGAGAAGATTATGCAACTAATTATTTCAATGATGATTTAAGTGTGTTTAGAACCATATGGATAATCAATTATTCATTGCTGTTTTTCGCCTTACTTTCTTATGTGAATATCAAAAAAATAAAAAGTAAAAAACTTGCTTACATTAGCATTGGATTGTCAACACTAACACTTATTATATTTTTAACACAAGCTTTATATTCGCTTAGTGAATTACGAGAAAGCTATCTTAGCCAAAGCTTAGCTGAATATTATCATCGCGGATCTTTCAATATTATCATCAGGTACATCGGATTGGCTTTCACAGCATTATCACTTGCAACCATCTATCAGCAGATTAAAAAGAAATTCAACACCAAACAATATAAAGAGCCTTTTGAGTATCTGCTCTTCACCGCCATTCTATGGGTTTTAAGCAGCGAATTATTAAACTGGATGGACATTAGCGGATCAACCCAATCATACAAGCTTGGACTGAGCATACTCTGGGGGTCCTATTCCCTAATCCTAATTGCCTACGGTATCTGGAAAAACAAAAAACATTTACGAATTGGAGCTATCGGATTATTTGCACTTACATTGGTGAAACTATTCTTTTACGATATCTCTCATTTAAGTACAATTGCAAAAACCATTGTGTTTGTATCGTTAGGAATACTTCTTTTAATTATTTCATTCCTTTACAACAAATACAAAAGCAATATTGCTGATGAAGAAAATATTAAAGCTTAAAAACAAGATGTTTGGCTATCTTCAACTAGACTCACAATAAAAATTACTTTCATGAAAATTAAGATTTGTTTTCTTCTGTTACTTTTTACATTCACTAATTCCTTTGCGCAGAAAGATGATTTCAATTATAAAAGGGAGATCATTGGAATAACAGATCAATGGCACAAACTGGAATTACCAAATGAAATTTTCGGGAAGGTTTCCCTAAACCTGAACGATATCAGAATCATTGGCATCTCTGAGAAAAATGACACGCTTGAAGCTCCCTACATTCTTCATTCTACCGAAGATGTAATCAAAAATACAGATGTTGATTTCAAATTATTGAATCAGTCGCGAAATAAGAATGGCTATTACTTCACATTCAAAGTTCCTACCTCAAATTCAATAAATCAAATTCAGTTAAATTTTGAACAGGAAAATTTCGATTGGAAAATTACTCTCCAAGGCAGCCAAAATCAACAGGAATGGTTTTCTCTTATCGAGGATTACAGAATACTTTCAATTAATAATCAACATACAAACTATCAATTTACAAAACTCAACTTCCCAAATTCAAATTATTCTTTTTATAGAATATTAATCAGCAGTGAAGAAAAACCTAAGCTGAAAAGTGCACAATTATCTCTTCAAGAGATTATAGAAGGCAAATCCAGAGCTTACAAAATAAATAAAATTAACACTGTTGAGAATAAAAAACGTAAGCAGACTGAGCTTGATATCGATTTGGGTTCTCGTGTTTTGGTAAATGATCTTAAAATCAACATTCAGGAATCATTTGATTATTACAGGCCAATTCTTATTCAGTATGTAACTGATAGCACCAAAACTGAACTTGGATGGAAATACAACTATCAAACCCTTGCTTCGGGCACACTCAACTCCTTTGAAAAAAATGAGTTCAAATTTAAAAACACAGCAGCACAACATTTAAAACTTATCATCAGTAACCACGACAACCAAGCTTTAACAATTCCTAATATTGAAGTAAGAGGCTCCGTTTATGAGTTATTCGTTCGATTTTCGAAACCAGCGAAGTATTTCCTTTGTTATGGCAGTGAAAATTCTCGCAAACCAAACTATGACATCTCCCGATTTTCAGACAAAATTCCAAAATCAATGACAAATCTAAGTTTAGGCGATGAAAGAGCAGTAAATAAAGTAGTAGCCCAAAAATCAGAACCTCTTTTTGCCAATGAAAAATGGCTTTGGGCAGTTATGGCACTAATCATATTAATTCTTGGTGGATTCACCCTAAAAATGATGAAAAAAACAGATGAAAGATAGGTCATAAAAAAAAATAAGAATGGGTAATTATGAATTTGATACCAGCATTCCAATAGTTAAGAAAATGTTGCCCCTCATAGATGAAGAGAAAGATAAATGCAAAATAATTAGTAATTCTCACGCAACGCAACTCTCGAAGCTCTATCCACCAATGTAAAGAATTGATCAACCTGATCTTTCTGACGAGAAACTTTGTGTCCGCTCACTTTAATAAATTCACATTGTAACCTATCGGTAAGGCAGTAAAATTCTTGATACAATTGATGGTTTGTGATCAATTTTCCATTTTTGGAACGGTAATCATTTTTTTCAAAACGCTCTCTCCTGTTTGGCAATCCGATGATATTCTGAGAATCGGTATAAACCCTTACTTTGCAATTATCGCAATTAATTTCATTCAGAGCATTCAGTAAAGTCTGCAATTCCAATTTTGTAGAAGAAGTATGTTCAAAACGATTTACTTTTACAAGAGATTTTGCTTCATCCAATGAAATATTTAAATCCTGTAAAAGAAGAACGGCTCCAAAACCAATTTTAGATTGCGGGTTTACACTTCCATCGGTAAATAAGAACAGCTGATTACACATCTTCTGCTCTTAAATCATCCGGATACTTAATTTTAGCCAGGAACAAGCCATGACCAGGCACCGAAGAACCAGCATTCGAACGATTCTTGCTTTCAATCACCTGACGAAATCCATCCAAATCCATTTTACTGCGCCCTACCTCTATCAAAGTGCCAACAATGGCGCGAACCATGTTACGAAGAAACCGATCAGCTTCAATAGTAAAAACCAGTTCATCATCAGTTTCAGTCCATTCTGCTTTTACAATTTTGCAATTATTGGTTTTCACATCGGTATGCAACTTACTAAAGCTTGTAAAATCGATGTATTCGAATAGAATCTTAGCCGCCTCATTCATCTTCAAAATATCCAATTCATGTTGAATTTTCCAATGCGACTCTGTTCTAAACGGATTTTTATTCTTGGTTATTTTATATTGGTATGTACGGGAAATGGCATCAAAACGCGTGTGCGCATCAGCTTTCACACGAAACACTTCACGAATGGCAATATCATGAGGCAAAAAGCGATTCAGCTTAAAAGCCAATTTTTCACAATCGAACCGACAGTTTTCATCCACCTCGAAATGAGCCATAAAATCGCTGGCATGCACACCTGT
>JBFFMG010000341.1:0-3900 GCA_041554215.1 Labilibaculum sp. | reverse complement strand
ATGGTTGGTGCCTTAAATAAAATGGAAGGTGTTTATTCTCCAACTCCTAAAGGTGCTTTTTACACTGTTGTTAAGCTTCCTATTGATGATGCTGATAAATTTGCACAGTGGATTTTGGAAGATTTCGAATACAAAAACCAAACCGTTATGGTTGCTCCTGCTACAGGATTTTATGCTACTAAAGGTTTAGGTAAAAACGAAGTTCGTATTGCTTACGTTCTTAAATTGGAAGATTTAGCTAACGCAATGGAAACTCTTGCCGAAGCATTGAAGGTTTATCCTGGAAGAACAAATTAATAAAGCTCTTAGCATATAATATAAAAAACGGCTTCAAAATTTGGAGCCGTTTTTTATTTTTTATCTGATTCGAAAAATACTTACAACAAATCACAAGCATCTGCGGGCATCCAGTGTTTATCTTGCCCATCCCATTTTACGTTGCAACCAATTGGATTCGTTACGGGTATCGAAATTTCTTTCCCAGCCAAATATTCATCGATAGCTCGCTCCAAATCGCGAACTTTAACTTTCGATGTATCTTTTGGATTATCGACAGCTCTTCCTGTATAAATTAATTTACGTGCTTCATTAAACAAATAATAATGTGGAGTTCTAAGTGCACCGTAAGCCATTGCAACTTCTTGCGTTTCATCATACAAATAAACCCATGGAAAATCATTCTCTTCCATTCGTGTTACCATATGATCGTAATCATCTTCCTCGTAAGTATTTGCTGAATTGGAATTAATCCCCACAAATTCAACTCCATTTGGAATGTATTTGTCTGCGATTGCTCTGGTATCCTCATCGGAGCCAATAACATATGGACAATGATTGCAAGTAAAGAAAACCACCAGCAATTTTGACGACTTAAAATCATTTAATTTATAACGAATTCCATCGGTAGCAATCAGATCAAAATCTGGAGCTTTATCATTTATTTTTAGTGTAAATGCCATTTCTCTCTATTTAATTATTGAACACTTACTTAAATTTACTTATTATTTTGAGAAATTCTAAATTAATTTCATGCTTTTCAAATCATGAATCTCCTTTCACAACCTAAAATACGACTATTTATTAACACATAATTAATAGTCAGTTTATCTGTACAAAATTTCGCTTTCGTAAACTTGCTCTTGTCAAGTAGGAAAATATTTTCAGCGATAATCCAAAAAAATCCCTCAGAAACAGATCATCGGATTTGCAACCTAGTCGATACAACTTTCCTTTCACTCCGGTGCATCTGTTTCTATTTTTCTTTTTTGTTTTCCGTAAAGTCAGGATAAAGCAGATATTTTTTTCGCATTTCGAGAAACTGGCAAATATCCTTTTGCCAGCTTTCTCTAATTTCTTCTTCAGGCAATGATTCCTCGATTTGCTGGCGCATTTTTCTTGTTCCAGCTAGGTTCTCAAAAAATGAGTTGAAGAAATCTGGTTTACCTTTCAACTCCATATGTGCAGTTAATAAAAAGGATAAATCAAGACGTTTCTTATCCCGGAACTCATTAAAATTGATATTTCTAAGGTCGTAGCCAATACATTTCTGACCTTTAAACTTTGGATATTTGCTTGCCCCGGCAATACTTCTTGGAGTAAATTCAACATTCCCTTTCATAAACAAAGGGTGTCCATACCATTGAAAAGGATAATCGGTTCCACGACCAGCACTAACCACTGTTCCTTCGAAAAAACATAAGGATGGATACAATACAACAGACAACTGATTCGGCAAATTTGGCGAAGGTTTCACCGGCAAGGCATAAGGTTTATCTCGATTCCAGTTTTTACATGGAATCACTTTCAATTCACATTGCACCTTGTTATTCAACCATTTTTCCCCGTTAATCATTTGAGCATATTCACCTATCGACATGCCATAAACTACCGGCACCGGATGCATTCCAACAAAAGAAGAGTACTTCATTTCCAAAACAGGACCATCCACGTAATGTCCATTTGGATTTGGCCGATCTAAAACTATCAGCATCTTTCCTTGCTCGGCGCAAGCTTCCATCACATAATGTAAAGTAGATATATAGGTGTAAAAACGAACACCAACATCCTGAATATCAAAAATAACCACATCAATATCATCCATGTCGGTAACCGAAGGTTTAAAATGTTTCCCGTACAATGAAACAATTGGCAATCCTGTTTTTGCATCAATTCCATCAGTAATTTTTTCGCCGGCATCAGCATTTCCTCTAAAACCATGTTCCGGACTAAATATTTTGATAATTTGAATGTCCTTTGCCAACAAAACATCAACCAAATGTTCCTCATTTACTAAGGAAGATTGATTGGCAACTACCGCTACTTTCTTTTTGCTAAGAAGAGGAATGTACTGCTCAAAATTTTCAGATCCTGTTAGCAAAGCTGCTGATTGATTTTGTGCACAAGATGTTACACTTACTGCAATAAGAAAGCAGGAACACAGCACACAACATTCTATCAATTGTATTATTTTTTTCATTTAACTATTTTTTCTCATCTGTAAACCCGAAATTACTACTTTTGTATTAATCTGTATAAACAATAGATAATTAGATTTTAAATCTTGAGACATTAAGTTGATATTAAAAGCTCAAAACGATCGCACTATTAAAAAACAATATTGCGCTCAAATCTTACTTATCTATAAATAGAGTAAAAAACCATTACAATAATAAACTAAATTTGAATCTAGAACTTTTTATAGCTAAGAAAATCACCCTTAACAAAAAGGGCGACGGAAATATATCTCATCCTATTATCAGCATTGCCAAAATTAGTATTGCACTTGGCGTATCTGTAATGATATTGGCTGTAGCTATTGTTACTGGCTTTAAATCTGAAATCACCAACAAGGTTATTGGTTTTGGTTCTCATATCCAAATTTCAAATTACGATAACAACTCGTCTTTTGAAACTCAACCCATCGCAAAAAACACAATCTCGATAAATAGTATTGAAAATATTCCCGGAGTTTTGCATGTACAATCTTTTGCCACCAAGCCTGGCATACTGAAAACCAAATCGGACATACAGGGAATTGTTTTAAACGGAATAGGCAAAGATTACGATTGGAGTTTTTTTAATAAGCATTTAGTGGAAGGCAAAACAATTCAACTATCCGATACTACTAAAAGCAATGAAATTCTAATTTCTGAAAAACTCTCGAATCTTCTTCAATTGAAAGTTGGAGATAAACTAGCTGTTTATTTTATTCAGCAACCTCCAAGAGTGAGAAGTTTTACCCTTACCGGGATTTACAATACCGGAATGGAGGAATTCGACAAGCTATTTCTTATTTGCGACATACAACATATTCAGAAACTAAACGACTGGACCGACAATCAGGTTAGTGGATACGAGATCTTTATTGAAGATTTTGATGATATAGAGCTTATAGAACAGCAAGTAAGAAGTATTACTGCAACATCATTTACCGATGATGGAGCCGGATTAAAAGTAAAAAGCATTGTTCGTAAATATCCGCAAATATTTAGTTGGTTAGACATGCTCGATATGAACGTATGGATCATTTTAAGCTTAATGATATTGGTTGCCGGCTTTAATATGGTTTCCGGTCTGTTGATTATTATTTTGGAAAAGACGAACATGATTGGGATTTTAAAAGCCTTGGGCACAGAGAACTGGTCTATCCGCAAAATATTTTTATACCAATCGGCCATGCTTATTGGCAAAGGAATGTTGTGGGGAAATATTATTGGCATCTCCATCTGCTTGCTTCAGTACTTTTTTGAGATAATCCCTCTCGATCCAACCAATTACTATGTAGATACAGTACCTATCAATCTTAAATTAAGTCACATTATTCTTCTAAATATTGGCAGTTTAATCGCAACTGTTTCAATGTTATTGGTTCCATCTTATTTAATCACCAAAATTACACCT
>JBFFMG010000340.1:0-3904 GCA_041554215.1 Labilibaculum sp. | reverse complement strand
TGCCATTGCCAAAATTATAGAATACGGTTTCATCTTCTGCTTGAAATTCGATTTCGCCTGATAAAATAAATTCGCAGGAGCGACTTATTAACAATGGTGTTGATATCTTTGAAATATATTCTCTGTTTTCAGAATTGATTCCATGAAATTCGCCAGAAATTAAGAATTGATCGTCCCAAGGGCTTTCGGGTGTTGAAAATCCTTCAACCCATTCTTTGTTTTTTGTACCTGAAATACTGTATTGTAAACCATTTTCAGAAGTAAAAACAATACTGTCGTATGAAATGGTGAAACTTAGCTGATCAAATTCGTTGAAGCCATTCGATATAATTTCAATACTACCTTCTATCTTCATATCATTAATGCAAAACCCCTGAAGGGTAATGTATTGGCGAGACTGACTCGTTGTAAATCTCCCCGAAATTTCGTTGTGAATTTGTCCGCATTTTAACCTGCCTAAATGATCTGTTTGATTGCTGGAACCGTAATCGATACTTATTGTTTTTGAAGATGTTTGAGATTCTTCATCAACACTTATAGCAATGGTTGGAATTGAATCTTGTTTCGTGTTGTCCTTACTATTTGTGTTATACTCGCTGGCTATCACATTTTTTTCAACCTCACAAAGCAGGTCTTCTAAAATGCAATTGACCATGGCATTTTCCTCAATATTCATCGCATTGGTGATTTGAATTTCCATATTCATTTCATCCTCTGATGTTGTACATGACATTGTTCCTAGTAAAATAAGAAATCCCCAACCTATTAATCTCTTCGCTCTCATATCTCTCTTCTTATTTGTTCCAATACATATTCTTAAACGAATTAAAAACAATAAGGTTGTGGTTAAGTGATTATTATTGGTGACTAATGAGCTTAATCTTAGGATAAATAGTTTTCGTAGTTTTTATTTGAGCTTTTTAAGTGGAGGTGTAAATGACAAAAAAAATCCCTCATACAAGGTAGGAGGGATGGGGGAATATTTTGTGAGGACTTAATTACTCACCAATATTATAAACGTATTTTAAGACAAATATAAAAGCAATGCAAATCATTGCAATATTTAGTTCTTTGTAACGACCAGTTAATACTTTTAAGATAACATATGAAAGCATACCGAATGCAATACCTTCTGCGATGCTGTATGTAAGTGGCATCATGATCATGGTAAGGAAAGCAGGAATGAATTCTGAGTAATCATCAAAATTAATTTTAGTAATTGGACTCATCATGAAGATACCGATAATTACAAGAACAGATGAACTTGCAGCAGCAGGAATCATGGTGAAAAGTGGTGTGAAGAATAAAGCCAGGAAGAACATGAAGGCTACAACCAAAGAGGTCATACCTGTTTTTCCACCTTCAGCAACACCGGCAGCACTCTCAACGTAAGTAGTTACGGTAGAAGTTCCCAAAACCGCACCAGCAGTAGTTCCAATTGCATCCGCAAAAAGAGCTTGCTTAACGCGTGGTACTCTTCCTTCTTCATCTAAAAGATCAGCTTTTGAAGCTACACCTACTAAAGTTCCAACAGTATCGAACATGTCAACAAAAAGGAAAACGAATAGGATAGAAACAAATTTCCAAGAAAGAATTTCTTCGAATCCAACAAATTTGAAAAAGATTGGCTCTAGTGATGGAGGAAGACTTACAATACCACCATCTTTAGGAAGGCTAGTAACATCTATTCCAGGAATCAAACCAACAACGGTAACGGCAAGAAGACCAATTAAAATAGCTCCTTTAACATTTCGTACTAAAAGAACACCAATTACGATGATTCCTAAAATACAAAGCAATGCACCTGGAGAATGAAGATTTCCTAAATGTACAGGAATTCCTTGGCCTTGTACAATAATTGCAACATCTTGGTGAGCCAAACCGATAAAGGCAATAAATAAACCAATACCTACAGAAATAGCGTGCTTAATGTTGGTTGGAATTGAATTGATAATAGCTTCGCGTACATTAAAGAAAGTAAGCAGAAGGAAAATGATACCTTCAGCGAATACTGCTGTAAGTGCTAATTGCCAGCTACATCCCATTACACCGCAAACAGTGAATGCGAAAAATGCATTTAGTCCCATTCCTGGAGCCAAAGCAAAAGGAAGCTTGGCAACCAATGCCATAACTAATGTTGCAATAACTGCTGACAATGCTGTTGCTGTCATTACTGCACCATAATCCATACCCGCAACAGATAGGAAATAAGGGTTTACAGCAAGAATATATGCCATTGTAGCAAATGTGGTTAAACCTGCGACAATTTCTGTCTTCATGTTTGAACCTTGCCCTGTGATATTAAAAAATTTATCTAACATGATTGTTTGTTTTTAATTCGGTTTGAATTAGAAATTCCATTTTACAGCTAAAGTAGGACGAACTTCAAAATCGTCACCGGCAAAATTGTTAGAGATTTCAATCTCTGTACCTAGAGATAAGTTTTTAGTTGCGTTATACCATAACTGAGGCTCAGTTAAGAATACAGTATCATCAGATAATCCATTCTCAGTCCAAAGATCAGCAAATCCAGAGAAAGTCATTTTACCTTCTAAGAAGTTTACATACCAAGTTCCTGTGATTTGGAAGTTAGCCTCGTCAGCATTTTTAATTGCTTTGTAACCTGCATAAGTTGAGAATCCAGATTTTGCACCACCTTTAGCGTAGTTTAAACCAAAAATCCATGCATCGTTAATTGTGTAGCCACCTTGATTGTTTTCGTCTATTTTAAAATTACCTAATCCACCATTGTATTCAACGTGAATACCGAAAGGCATTTTTTCAGTCTTCAATACACGAGCAATCTCGAAATAACCTTGGTTAATTCCATTTTCTGCATCGTAATCAAAATCTACAAAAGTAAACGTGTTACCCCATTTGTCCATTTTAAACATTTCGAAAGTAGTGGTGAATTGATCTCTGTCTAAATCTCGGTGTAACTGGAAATTTTGCGCATTCACTGCGAAAGAAGTTAGAATAGCGAAGATTACAAGTAATTTTTTCATCTTAAAATGATTGTTTAGTTTTAAAAATAGTAGTTACTAAAAAAAAATGGTTGTTTAATTCTTTAAAATATCGTTAAGATGATTGACCACGATGGGACAACCTGTCTGTTTTAATTTTGTAATAGATTGATGTCCTGCCGCAATTAAAATGCAATTACAACCTAATTTTTGCGCAACCTCGTAATCGTGAGTTGTGTCACCTAAAAGACAAACATCTTTTGGGCTTAACTGATGATTTTTGATCATTTTTATGCCATTCTCAATTTTCGAACTGGCATAGATGTTATCAATTCCGGAAATCTCAGAGAAAAAACTGCCAATATTCTCAGTCTTAACCGAATTATTTAGCATATTTTGCTCCATCGCCGATAAGATAAATTGTTTTTTACCTAAAGATGAAAAATGAGCAAGAAGCTGTATTGCTTCAGGAAATATATTTGATTTTGGCAATAGCGATTTGTACAATGAAATAAATTCTTTCGCAGTAACATCCCAATCTTCTTTTTCAAAATCGAAGCCAACAGATTGGTAATAGTTCTTTACAGGAAAAGTAAAAACCTCTCTGTAGCTTTCTGCACTAAGTAGCGGAAGTTTTCTTTTAGCAAGCATTTCGTTAATGCTCTGAAGACCTATAGATAAATCGTCCAAAAGGGTTCCGTTGTAATCCCAAATTATAGCTTTGCTGTCTATCATGCTATTTGGGATTTACGGGTAGATATTATTCCGGTTGTTGCATCAGATACTTTTAGTAAGTCTTGCGGACTTAGTTTAAGTTGTTTGCCTCTTATGCCAGCACTAATTAAGATGTACTCAAGTTCAAGAGCACTCGTATCCATAAAAATGGGATAATCCTTTTTCATTCCTAAAGGAGAACAACCTCCGCGAATGTAGCCAGTAAG
>JBFFMG010000339.1:0-3916 GCA_041554215.1 Labilibaculum sp. | reverse complement strand
CTATGCGTATTAAAATAGGCATACAATCCACCTTCACCAGTTTGCATTTTCATCAATTCTGCCTGTGTATACTTCCCCGAAAAACACATTTGAATCATTTCACCCATAGGCAAACTGCCACTTCTAATTGGAGAAAAAGGGCCATCCCCATCGTATGCCTGATTTGAATCAACAACTCTTCCTTTTTGATGCGCTCCAATACTAATTCCCCCGCCCAAATGAGTGATAATCAAATTTAAATCTTCATACTTTTTATAAACACTTTGTGCATATCTGCGCGCACTTGTTTTCTGATCGAGTGCATGAAAAATTGATCTTTTTTTGAACGCCGGGTGACCAGTTATCCTGGCAATATCATCCAATTCATCAACAACAACGGGATCTGCTACAAAAGCGTCTGCACCATGAATTTGTTCTGAAAGAGTATGTGCAAGCAATCCGCTCAAATTTACAACATCATTGCCATACTCACAATCTGACAAATCTTTAATCATCGCATTATTAACTCTATAGACTCCAGATTTAACCGGTTTAATCAATCCTCCCCGACCAATTATAATTTTAATTTCATCCGTATTAATATCATTGGCTTTTAACTCATCCATAATTATTTTTGCACGAAATTTCGTTTGATCGCAAAAGCATTTAAACTTTTCAAGTTCTTCTGGTTTATGGTTAATTTTCTTCAAAAAAACAGGAGAGTTCATCCGATAAACAGCTATTCGTGTAAATTGCATTCGCGGATTTAAGGCAAGTATCAGTTCTCTACTCATAGTGATAGTGTTTATTGTTGTGTTATTTCTAGCTATTAGTACTAGCTGTTAGCATTTGTTATATTTCCAATTTACTTATTTTAATAATGAAATCATTTTAGCATCCAATGTATCTTGAGATCACCATTCTTTGAATTTCAGATGTTCCTTCGCCAATCTGTAACAATCTTTGATCACGATAAAATCGTTCCACCGGATAATCTTTCATTAAACCATATCCTCCATGAATTTGAACAGCATCATCAGCAACCTCCTTAGCTATTTCGGAACAATACAATTTTGCCATTGCTGCTTCCTTTCCATATTCTTTGCCAATATCTTTTAACCAACATGCTTTGTACAGTAAATTCCTTGCCAATTCAATTTTTAAAGCCATATCGGCTAATTTGAATGAGATAGCTTGAAATTTCGATAGTGTTTTCCCAAATTGTTTTCTCTCTTTTGCATAAGCAAGAGCCAATTCGTAAGCACCCTGAGCACATCCAAGTCCCATGGCAGCAATCGATAATCTTCCTGAATCCAAAGTTTTCAACATCACTTTAGAGCCCATTCCACGCTTACCCAGCAGATTCTCTTTTGGAACACAACAGTTGTCAAAAAACATTTCTGAAGTGTCAGAAGCACGCCACATCATTTTACCATGCATGGCTTTAGATGTCCAACCAGAAGTTCCTTTTTCAACAATAAAAGTAGTGAACTCTTTCTCCTTGCCTTTTACTGCGGTAACTGCTTGTACGGTAACTCCAGAGCACAAAGGAGTTGATCCATTGGTAATAAAAATTTTAGATCCGTTGATCTCCCAAGTATCTCCTATCTCTTTGGCAAATGTTTTTGAACCTCTTGAATCGGAACCAGCTTCAGGTTCGGTCAATCCAAAAGCCCAGAGTTCCTTACCAGAACATAATCCGGGTAGGTATTTTAATTTTTGATCTTCACTGCCAAATTCATACAATGGACCTATTCCCAACGAATTATGAGCAGCAAGTGTTGCTGCATGCGAACCATCAACCCTGGCAATTTCCTCAACTGCTATTATATAAGATAAATAATCGGTATTGTGTCCTCCATATTTTTCAGGAAGTGTCATGCCAAACAAGCCCATTTCGCCCATTTTTCGAGTCAATTCAATAGAAAACTCCTCTTTCTCGTCTAATTCCTGAGCCAATGGTTTTATTTCCCGTTCAGCAAAATCGCGAACAGCCTTTCTTATGGTATCATGTTCATCATTCAAATATGGAAACATATTTAATTCAGTTAATAATTAATAATCCAGAAATCAAAAAATAGGTGCTACCAGTTCGATCTTTAAGCCTCCTCATTCACAAATATCAAGTTAGCAACTATCAATGATTTCGCAAATTCCATTCTGTATTTATTTTTGAAATTCATTAGTTAATATCGAACCTAGTACATCTTCAGGAACCACAACCTCTTGGTTCAACAATGCAGACGCAAATGTTTTACCCTGAGCATCAATCATTAATGATTTTGTACCACCACCATCCAAGGCTTCCTCCAATAAAAAGTTCAAAGCCATTAAATTATCAATTTCGAATCTTGTTACTTTGCCTTTTGATAACCCAAAAAACAAATCAGTAATTCTTTCTGAAGTTAGTTCCGTTTTCAGGAATTCATATACCTCTTTGGATCGAGCCAATACTCCAATATTTACTGTATCGCCTTTATCGCCGGAACGAGCCAGACAAATTTCCCTAAATGGCACAGCACACATTTTTCTGCCTACTTGCTTTTTCACTTTATCAGGATTAGGTTTCGATGATTGGCTTGCTACTAATTCCTGCTCATTTCCTAATACAGATGGTATTTCTGATGTTTCTTTAATTTCTCCATCTTTATCCAAAACATAAACAATGGAAGAGATACAAGTTTTAGGAATTAACGTAGGCCAATAAGTAATAACTTGTTGCATTCTGGCTCTACCACCTGTTACAGCAACACCAGGAGGTCCGCTCAAGATCAAGGGAGCAATACTCATCGAAAAATCTTTGATTTTTGTAACATTGGTATCGTAAACAGATAATCGAAGTAATATTTCATTGGGATCGATATCCTCAGCTAAATGTTGATGACATGCATTGTAGCCAACAAATTCAGTATTTTTCTTTAAATAAGTATGTTTTAACCGCTCCCAGAATATCTTCTTAAACTCTTCTGCTTTATTCAATACTTTTCCACCACTTATTACAATCGAGCTTGTTGCTTTATAGCCATCTTCAAATGCCATCGAAACTTTTAAGTAAGGTGTAGAAGGGTATCCTTTTGCATTCTTTACCAATACTTTATTTTCGCCGACTTGCTCCAATTTCAGTTGACTGAAATCGGCAACCACATCCGGACTGATATATTGTCCTGGATTACCCATTTCATATACCAATTGCTCGCGAATTGTATCAACACTAATTAAACCGCCTGTATTCTCGTGTTTATAAACTGTAAATTCTCCTGTTTTATTCATTTCGACTATTGGATAACCCATATTATCCCAACGTTTTACCTTCTGCCAATCGGTAAAATTTCCACCTGTTGATTGGGCTCCACATTCGATAATATGTCCGGCCACTAAACCTGCCGCAAGCTTATCCCAATCATTAAGTTTCCATCCCAATTCATAAATCATTGGTGCCATGGTAACAGAGGTATCGGTAACACGACCTGCCAATATCAAATCGGCACCACTTTCCAAGGCCTTCAACAAAGGTGGCACACCTAAATAAATATTAGCACTTTGTATGTTTTCGAAGATATCCTTAAAATCCTCGCCCGTATCCATATTTTTAAAACTGGCTTTGGCAGGATAAAACTCATCGATTCGTTCAATGATATTATCCCCTTCGACCACTGCTATTTTAATGGATATCCCTTTCTTTTTTAACTCTGAAAGAATTTTACGAGCACAACCGATTGGATTAATTCCTCCGGCATTTGTAATCATTCTAACTCCCTTTTCTTTCATTAAATCAGCCACATCCACAATCTGATCCACAAAATCGGTAACATATCCCAAGGAAGCATCTTTCAACTGTTGTTTACGAAGAATACTCATGGTTACTTCAGCCAAAAAATCGGATGATATGTAATCAACATCTCCACCTTCCAACTGTCTTCTAAGTACTCCGAGGTCG
>JBFFMG010000338.1:0-3930 GCA_041554215.1 Labilibaculum sp. | reverse complement strand
GAGGTTCTATTTTCATTGTAATGAAGAACATGGAACTCGCTAAATTTTTTCCCATTTCCTTTGGCGAAAAAATGAACATCATCAGAATTCTCATTATCCCTATCGGTTAATATCTCTTTGTACGAGTCTCCTTTAGAGAGTTCTGATGAAACGAGCTTCTTAAATTTTGTTTCGTCTCCAGTTTTGTGTTTGAAAGTAAGAAACCTGATGTTTTTGCAATCTCCGGTGATGTTTTTTTCTAATTCGTCTTCGTCAACATCAAAATCGAGGTTTTTCAGGAAGCTCCCTGCAAAACTAAAGCTGTTAAAGCCATCTAGATTTGAGTATTTAGCATGTATTTTCTCTCCTTTTGTTTGTGCTTGTGCAAGTAGTGGAAATACTATTGCGGCAATTATTATTACTAATTTTTTCATGGTGTGTATTTTTGTGGTTTGCCATGTTGGCACCGGCAAAGTGTGTGTTGAAAAAGGAGCCGGTGCGTACATGGATTTAATTGTTATCATTTGGGCTTAATCCTTCTTCTTTCATGATCCACATCTTGTCAAGCATATCGTAGTCCCATGTGTTATTTACGTTTTCAATGTCATGAATAATTTTTTTCATAGACTTGTCTAGGTAAATTACTTTTCCCTCTGGAACTTTAAGGGTGATGTGAAGTCTTTGATTCCTCCATTTGTTATCTGTTGGCAAAGTGAAGAATTGATTGAAGGTAATCACCGAATCTGTTTGGTTCCATTGGTATTCTATGCTTTCAGCATTTTCACTGGCTTGTTCGTTGTTTTTTCCGCGAGATTGTTTTTTAAGTTTGATTTCAAACTTTCCTGACTTGCTTTTTTCGATGTCTAAAGTAGGTTCTCCAACTATAATTTCTTTGTCATCTTTTACAATTATTTTAATGTTGTCTAAGCCGATATGTCCCTGGTGCCAGTCAAAATCGATGTTGTCTGTTGTTTTTAAATAAAGAGTGTCTGTTTTTGTGGTTTGTAATTCAATGTTTTCCGAATAACGGGTGCTGCTTTGCATGTATCCTTTAATTTGTGAAAAACTTAAGCTTACTAAAAGAATAATGCCGAGTATCCATAAAGCAAGAGCAGAAAACCCAATAATTTTATTGTTGGTTTTAAAATTGAATAGAAGCTTTAAGCCTGCAAAAATCAGAAGTAACAATGGAATTCCAATTACCACAATCACACCAATTGTAAATAATGTGATACTGCTTCCGTCTAGGAACATATGAGGTAATATTGTGCCAGGAAAATGAAAGTCAGAAAATGGTCCAAAAAAACTATTTACAAAAATCATCGAACCAATAAAGCTTATGAGTGTAACAAATCCTGCAAAAACAAACCCGATTCCAAGCAAAATAATTACAACTTTAAGGATTAGGCGAAGAGCTGTTCCAACAAAATCAATTACTCTGTCGAAACCATCCCTAACTTGAGGTTCATTCTTATTACGAATTTTCTCGAAACTTTCCTTTACCTCTCTATACTCGTCTTTAATTGTTTCCTCGATATTGGAAATGTTAACTTTTTTACCCTTCATTTCCAATTTTTGGGTTGTAGTAATCGCTTTAGGTACTGCGATCCATAAAATCACGTAAAGTAGAAATGAAAATCCATATCCCAGAAAGAAGAAAAGAGCAAAAAGAAGGCGGATTACTACTACGTCAATTCCAAAGTAGGCAGCTAAACCACTTGCAACACCGCCAAGAACTCTGTGGTCGGGGTCACGAAATAATCTTCTTTTTTTCTTTTCGGAGCTGTGTTTTGAATCGTTGGATTGATCAGACTCTTCGTCAATGTTGTCATCATCAATAGCAAATATTTCTTCAGGTTTTCCCATGATTGATATGGTTTCTTCTATCATATCAACATTTACTACCTGATCTTTAGTACTCAGTTTTTCTTGAAAAATTTCTGAGATTCTAGCTTCGATATCAGCAATTATTTCGCGGCCTTCTTCGCTGGCTCCATAATGATTATTTATGGTGCGTAAGTAAGCCTGTAGTTTTTCAAAAGCATCCTCGTCGATATGAAAAATGCTTCCGCTTATATTTATTGTTAATGTCTTTTTCATTTTTATAGGTTTAGAGATCTTACTTTTTAATTGTATTTACGGCATTAACTAAATCTTGCCAGGATTGATCTAACTCAACAAGGAATTCATTTCCCAATTCGGCAATTGTATAGTATTTGCGAGGGGGACCCTGTGTAGACTCCTCCCACCTGTAGCTTAGTAAGCCATCATTTTTTAAGCGGGTAAGAAGTGGGTATAAAGTTCCTTCCACCACAATCATTTTTGCTTCTTTAAGCTCCTTAATTATGTCCGAAGCGTAAGCATCATTTCTTGATAAAATGGATAGAATACAGTATTCCAGCACTCCTTTTCGCATTTGGGCTTTCGTATTTTCGATCTTCATGGTTGGAATAATTTAAATTCTTGATTTTGTGTTTCCTGGGTTATTCCAGATACTTTTGTGTTTTTTCTGTTCAACGACCTCAATGTCTTTCTTTGTTAGAACGGAATCTTTTTCAATAAGAATTTGTTTGGGTGATTGTGATGAATTGTTTAGAGTATTAATACTGTCTTTAGTATAAGCTAAAATATCTTTACATACTTGTATGTTTTCTTCAAAAAAGAAAAGGCTTGAGTTGAAATAGCTTTTTTCTCTATCGTCCTTTGATTTTAGATTAAACGTTTCCGATTCACCTCCAAAAATAATGTCAGATACAATTTTAACAATTGGCGATAGTATTTTTGATTGTGTTGAACCCATAGTAGTGAGCTGTGCATTTGATTCTGTTGTCCAGGAAAATAGAACAATTATAATCAGGCATATTTTCCAGTGCAAATTGTTTCTTGTGTTCATGACTTTTTTATTTATATCGTATAGTACTGTTAGAAGCATGCAAGCTTGTTATACAAATATACGTATAAAAGAAGGTAGTATGCAAAGCATAGTACTAAAAAATTCAATAAAAAAATTCAAAGCACTGATAATCAGATAGATTAAATTTCACATCCAATTGTGCTATATTTGTTTTTCCGTATAGAAGTGGAGGATTGGGAAAATTAATTAGGTTGAGATGGCAAGAATTAAGCATTTTAGAGACAAGTGTGTTGGATGTACATATTGCATTGGAGTTGCGCCTGAATTCTGGAGGATGAATGAGGTGGATGGTAGATGCGACCTTGTTGGTTCAGTTGCTCGAACTAATTGTTATGAATTAGAAATTTTTGATGATGAGATTCAAAGAAATAAAAGAGCTGCAAGTGTTTGCCCAACTAAATGCATACGGGTCGATGTCTGAAACAAATGCTTATTATTTCGTAAGAAGAAATTACTGGGTGTTTTAAATAAAAAAAAGCGATTCCCTGTTATGGAAATCGCTCATTTAAATATGATTGTTTTAAATTTCGATTGAAATTCAAAAATTATTTGCCTAATCTTTTACGTTCAGTTTCCTTCAGGAATATTTTTCTTAAACGAATAGAGTTTGGTGTAACTTCAACATACTCGTCGCCTTGGATGTATTCCAATGCCTCTTCAAGAGAGTGATTGATTGGAGGTGATAATCTCACTTTGTCATCAGTACCTGAAGTACGCATGTTGGTTAGTTTTTTAGTTTTTGTAACGTTGATAACCAAATCACCAGCACGATTGTTTTCGCCAATTACCTGACCTTCATAAATTTCAACAGTTGGGGCAACAAAGAAGGTACCGCGATCTTGTAATTTATTTAGAGCATAAGCAAAAGTTAATCCTGTTTCCATGGCAATTAATGAACCATTAATACGTCCAGGAATAGGACCTTTGTGTGGTTGGTATTCAAGAAAACGATGCGAAATTACTGCTTCACCGGCAGTAGCTGTCAACATTTGATTTCTTAAGCCAATAATACCTCTTGATGGGATATGGAATTCAAG
>JBFFMG010000337.1:0-3947 GCA_041554215.1 Labilibaculum sp. | reverse complement strand
TTGGGCGCTAAATTACATGAAAAAAGACTAACCAATATCAAGATTAATAAACTCTTGTTTACATTTCTATTACGATTCAACTGCATTCTTATAATTTAATAGGTTGGTAATTATCCTTGAGTCTCTCAAAAATATTAAAAATAAGTTAAGCCATGTTCAAAAAACGGTATTTCCTTACAATGCCATGATAAATACAATTACAAATTAATTTTAGCACTGTTTTGTTTTTGCTGATAGAAGGAATACCTATTCCATATTTTTATCACTAAATTTGCTCAGACTGAAAAAAGAAACAGGTTTAGGTACAATTTTAAAAAATGAGACGATAGATTTAATCATCTTACAACTCATCCCGAATTCGGGACTCATATCTTCTAAGTATGAAAATAGCATTAGCCCAATTAAACTATCATATTGGTAATTTCGAGAGCAACACCGAAAAAATTATTACCACAATCGAGAAATCACGCGAAAATGGTGTGGATTTAGTCCTTTTTTCGGAGTTAGCCATTTGTGGCTACCCGCCAAAAGACTTGTTGGAACGTAAAGAATTTGTTGAGAAATCGATATCTGCGCTCGAAAAAATTGCTGAGTATTGTATTGATATTGCAGCCGTAATTGGAGGCCCATCGGTAAATCCTCATCCAAAAGGAAAAAACCTATACAATTCGGCTTATTTTATATCTAACGGGAAAATTGAGAGCGTGCATAACAAGACTCTATTGCCTAACTACGATATTTTTGATGAGTACCGATACTTTGAGCCCAATACTGAATTCTCTTTGGTTGAGTTAAAAGGGAAAAAAATCGCAATTACAATTTGCGAAGATTTATGGGAAAAACAACCTGTAGACAACAATTTTGCAAAATCAGAATTGTATACAATCTCTCCAATGGAAGAGCTAAGTAAACTCAATCCGGATTTCATTGTAAATATTGCAGCATCACCATTTTCCTATAACCAACAGGATTTACGAACTAATATATTGAAGACAACTTCGGAAAGATATGCACTTCCAATATTCTATGTAAATCAGATTGGCGCACATACTGAATTAATTTTTGATGGAGATTCTTTGGTATTGAATTCGAAAGGAGACGTTGCAAAAAGATTAAATTATTTCGAAGAAGATTATCAAATTGTTGATCTTAAAGAAATTGAAAATCAAAAAGCAGAGGCAAGAAATGTAGATTACATTGAAAAAATTCATGATGCCTTGATTTTAGGACTGAAAGATTATTTCGGGAAAATGGGATTCACCAAAACAACACTAGGTCTTTCGGGCGGAATTGATTCGGCAGTAACAGTAGTTTTGGCTGAAAGAGCACTTGGAAAAGATAATGTGCGCGTTCTACTGATGCCTTCCGAGTTTTCTTCGGATCATTCGATAAAGGACGCGGTAGATTTAGCTAAAAATTTAGGCATTCAATACGACATTGTTCCTATTCAAAATATTTTTCAAGAATTTCAAAAATCCTTAGGTCCAATTTTTGGGGATCTTCCTTTTAATGTAGCTGAAGAAAATATACAGGCTCGCGTAAGAGGTACTCTTGTTATGGGACTATCAAATAAGTTTGGACACATTCTTTTAAATACTTCCAATAAAAGCGAATCAGCCGTAGGATACGGCACGTTGTATGGCGACATGAATGGTGGCTTATCGGTACTCGGTGACGTTTACAAGACCGATGTATTTAAGTTAGCTTGGTTCATTAATAAAGACAAAGAAGTAATTCCTAAGAACTCTATTGTAAAACCACCGTCAGCGGAATTACGTCCTGATCAAAAAGATTCGGATTCTTTACCAGATTACGATGTGTTAGACGGCATTTTATTTCGATATATAGAAAAAAATATGTCTTCGGATGAAATTATTCAAGATGGTTTCGAAAAAGAAACGGTTCAAAAAGCCATTCGATTAGTCAACATGAATGAGTACAAAAGATTCCAGACTCCACCTATTTTACGCGTTTCATCGAAGGCTTTTGGCTTCGGTCGAAAAATCCCCTTAGTAGCAAAGCACTAACTTGTGGGTATAAACACCTATATAATAGCATGTTGTCGAACATCACTTAAATAATGAATTATTTCTGTATTCATTTTTTCATTTCATTTCATTTATATACTTTTGAAGTGTTTTAAAACATACAACTTATTTAAATCCATATTCCACTTTGTGTATGATTGAGAATGAAAGAAAATCAAGAGAGATTATTTGTGGGGAAGTAATTAACAATCCAAGTTCTGTGTTTAATGTTCTTACACCTTCTGAAAAAGAAGAGTTGATGGGAAACATGACCTGTTCTTTTTTTAAGAAAGGCGAATACATTTACAAAGAAGGTGAAAGACCAATTGGTCTTGTTTGTTTGTCCGATGGCAAAGTAAAGATCTTTAAGGAAGGCGTAGGCGGTCGCGAACAAATTGTTCGAATGGCAAAACCTATTGGCTTCATTGGATATCGTGCACTTTTTGCTGAAGAAAACAATATCGCTTCGGCGGTCGCAATTGAAGATTCGGTAACCTGCACTGTTAGCTACGAATTGATGCTAAAATTGATTAAAACCAATTCAGATCTTTCCTTGTGCATTATTCGTTCGCTTTCCACCGAATTGGGTTTTTCAAACAACAGAACCATCACACTTACTCAAAAACATATTCGTGGAAGATTGGCCGAATCACTTCTATTTCTTCGCGACACATACGGTTTTGAAGATGATGAAGCAACCATTAAGGTTTATCTTTCGAGAGAAGATATTGCTAACCTTTCGAACATGACTACCTCAAATGCAATTCGTACCCTTTCCACTTTTGCAAGTGAAGGTGTGATTTCAATTGATGGTCGAAAAATAAAGATTTTAGACAAAGTAAGACTAGACCGTGTGAGTAAACTAGGTTAAGATCTTAATTCAAGAAATACAGGAAGCCATTTCGACAGAGATGGCTTTTGTTTTGCAATATTATTTGGTAGTGCAACAACAGTTGAGCAACTATTCGAATCTTGTGTTAGGGATTGAAACGGCTACCCCGCAGCGAAGAATGAGCGAGGAGTTGGAATGGAAAGCCCGACACGAGGAACGAGGGGAACACCCAAATTATTTTATTCCTGAAAGTAGATTCGTTTTACCCGACGCGAAATTGTAGTCAAAATCTCGTAAGGAATGGTATCCAATTGCTCCGCTAATCGACTCACCGAATAGTCGTCGCCAAAAATAAGAACCGAATCTCCTTCTTTGGCATTGGTATTGGTCAGATCGATCATGCTCATATCCATACAAACATTGCCAACTACTGGAACCAATTGCCCATTCACCATCACTTTTCCGTGGCCGTTACTCAACTTTCGATTAAATCCATCGGCATAACCAATTGGGATAACTCCAATGCGTGTATCGGTCTGCAATTGCCCTTTTCGACCATAACCTACCGTATTCTCTTTCGAAACTTCTTTTATCTGCGAAATTGTGGTTTTTAAGCTACTAACATTCATCAATTTTTCCTGATGCGTGGCACTTACCCCGTAAAGACCAATTCCCAAACGAACCATATTAAATTGTGCTTGGGGAAAACGCTCAATACCGGCAGAATTTAAAATATGTCTATCGATATGATATGAAAAATGCGACAGAATATGATCGCTCCACTTTGTGAATGAACTAATTTGCTGGTTTGTGAAATCATCATGTTGTGGCTCATCGGTACCAGCCAAATGAGAAAAAACAGAACTGATAAAGAAATGATCATTATCGACTATCATTGACAGCAAATTATCAATATCCTTTTCCATAAATCCCAAACGATGCATTCCTGTATCCAACTTAATATGAACAGGATAATTTTTTACACCATTACTTTTTAATGCTTTTTCGAATTCCAGACAAATAGCCTGATTGTAAATTTCTGGTTCAAGGCGATATTCAATCATGGTATCGAAGCTATGAGGCTCGGG
>JBFFMG010000336.1:0-3965 GCA_041554215.1 Labilibaculum sp. | reverse complement strand
TATTACTGCAAGTGAGGTTGTGAGTAAGGTGTATCAGCAAGTCTTAAATTCTACTGTTTCCATCGTCGCATGCAACAAAATTGCAGCCTCTTCAGGATTTGATAATTACTTGAGAATTAAAGCCGCTGCAAAAAAACACAATGTAGAGTTCATGTTCGAAAGTAATGTTGGAGCTGGTTTACCGGTTATTAGCACTATAAATAGCTTGGTTCATACTGGCGATAAAATTGTTGGAATTGATGCTGTTGTTTCGGGTAGTTTGAACTTTATAATGAACGAGTTTAATAATGGTAAATCATTTGTTGAAGCAGTTAAGATGGCTATGGAGCAGGGATTTACCGAACCAGATCCTAAAATTGACCTGAGCGGAATGGATGTATTAAGAAAGCTTTTAATATTATCTCGCGAAGCAGGTTATAAGCTGGAAGAAAAGGATGTAGAGCATGTACCTATGATCCCATTATCTTGTTTGAATGGTGAAACTGCAGATGATCTGATTCGCGATCTGGAAGCACATAATGATCATTTCGAAGCATGGCGAACTGTTATGGCTGAAAAAAATATCAGATTTCGATACATTGCATCATTTAATAATGGCAAGGCAAATGTGAGTCTGAAAGAAGTATCACCTGATCATCCATTTTATGACATTCATGGTAAGGACAATGTGATTTCTTTAAAAACAAAGTGGTATAGTGATCAGCCTCTGATTGTTAAAGGAGCCGGAGCCGGAGCAGAAGTAACAGCTTCAGGAATTTTTGGAGATATCATTAGAATTACCAGCAATTAATTACCAACAAAGAAAATTGAATAACATGTCAGATAGTGTGAAAGTTTTTGCTCCAGGCAGCGTTTCGAACGTTGGTTGTGGTTTCGATATATTAGGATTTGCCATCGATGGGGTGGGTGATGAAATGATTATTTCTAAAAATGATCAGAAAAAAATAGTAATACAAGCAGTAAAGGATTATGAGGATCTTCCTACCGATCCAAAAAAAAATGTTGCCGGTGTAGCCATTCAGGCTTTATTGGATGATTTTAAAAGCGAACAGGGTTTTGATGTTGAGATCATTAAGAATATCAAGCCTGGTAGTGGAATTGGATCTAGTGCAGCAAGCGCGGCAGGTGCGGTTGTTGCAGTAAATGAATTATTGGGCAAGCCGTATACCAGAATGCAATTGGTTGATTTTGCTATGAAAGGTGAAGAGGTTGCGTCGGGTGATGTTCATGCCGATAATGTCGCACCAGCAACATTAGGAGGATTTTGTCTAATTCGAGGTTATAATCCTTTGGATATAATTCATATTCAGCCACCAGTAAATCTGTGGTGTGCTGTTATTCATCCTCAAATTGAAATAAAAACAAAAGAAGCACGGGAAATTTTGTCTCCTGAAATTCCTTTAAAAAAGGCCATTCGTCAGTGGGGAAATGTGGCTGGTTTAATGGCCGGACTTTATACCTCCGATTACAATTTAATAGGTCGTTCGCTTGAAGATCATATTGTAGAACCGCAAAGGAAAGTATTGATTCCCGAATTTGATGAATTAAAACTATCAGTGATGGAAGCTGGGGCTTTAGGCTGTAGTATCTCCGGATCTGGACCTTCGGTATTTGCTTTGGCAAATGGTAAGGAATCTGCAGATGTTATTGCTGCCGCTATGGATACTGTGTATAGTCGTACTGGTTTGGAATACAAGATTTATGTGTCCAAAGTAAGCGAAGGCGGAGTGAAAATTCTGTAAAAAGAAGAAAAATAGTTAAGAAATCGAATGGATTTCAATTCAATAACTTGAAGAAAGGAATTACTGTGAAATATTTTAGTACAAATAATTCAGATTTACGTTATAGCTTTAAGGAAGCTGTAATAAAAGGGCTTGCGCCAGATAATGGATTATTTTTTCCAGTTTCGATACCGAAGTTGGAAGATGATTTTTTTAAACGTTTGCCAGGCTTAAGTCTACCTGAAATAGGATTCGAAGTTGCCAAACATTTTGTTGGTGATGATATTTCAGATGCTGATTTGAAGAAAATTACAGAGGAGGTGCTTAATTTCCCTATTCCTGTTGTGCAAGTGGAAGAAGGCGTTAACACTTTAGAACTGTTTCATGGCCCAACTTGTGCATTTAAGGATGTAGGTGCCCGATTTATGTCACGATGCCTGAGTGCTTTTGCAAAGCAGAATCAGGAAGAAGTAACAATCTTGGTTGCAACTTCTGGAGATACAGGTAGTGCGGTTGCTAATGGTTTTTTAGGAGTTGAAGGTGTTAATGTTGTTATATTATATCCTGCAGGCAAAGTAAGTAAGATTCAAGAGCAGCAATTAACAACAATGGGTCAGAATATTACAGCCCTTGAAGTAGATGGTACTTTTGATGATTGTCAGGCATTGGTAAAAACAGCTTTTGGTGATGATGATTTAAATGCGAAATTGAGTTTAACTTCGGCGAATTCAATTAATATTGCTCGTTTGTTGCCACAAAGTTTCTACTATTTTTATGCTTGGGCTCAATTACAACCCAATAGCAAGAAAGTTGTATTTTCTGTTCCTAGCGGGAATTATGGGAATTTAACAGGAGGATTGTTAGCAAAACAAATGGGATTGCCAATTGATTCATTTATTGCATCAGCGAATATAAATAAGGTTGTGCCCGATTATTTAAATACCGGGAAATATGAACCGAAAGCTTCTGTCCAAACCATTTCAAATGCAATGGATGTTGGAGCTCCAAGTAATTTTGCCCGTATGATGGAATTGTATCAGGAGAAACACTCAGACATTAGTAAGGATGTGAAGGGAGTTTGGTTTTCTGATGAAGAAACAGAAGGTGCGATAGCAGATGTATACAATAGGACTAAGTACATCCTCGATCCTCATGGTGCTGTTGGGTATTTAGGTTTGAAAAAATACTTAAATACAGAACGTGAAGTGGGTGTTTTTCTTGAAACAGCGCATCCGGCAAAATTTAAGGATACAGTTGAAAAGGTATTGAATATTGAAGTTAAAGTGCCGGATTACCTTCAAGAGTGCTTAGGGAAAGAAAAAAAGAGTATTTTAATAAGTAAATATTTTTCAGACTTTAAAAGCTTTCTATTACTTAAATAATATATAATAAAAAAGGCTGTCATGTGTTATGAACAGCCTTTTGTTTCTAATTATCTCATAATGATATAGATCATTACAATGTTCGTTTTTATTGATCTGTAGAGAGGAAGAATATTGGGTGAATTTATTTTATTTAAATCACTTATGTGATTGTTAATTAGTATTTTAATTGTTTAATATTTTAAGTTATTTGTGAAATTAATACTGATTATAATTAAATATTAGAGTAGATAATGTTTGATTAATTAGTTAAATAAGAATCACATTTAAATAGTGTTATGATTTAAATGTGATACTGCTCTTTATTGTTTATAGGGAATACCTTAAAAAAATATGCTTTTATTATGTTTCAATCTTTTAAAGGTTAATTTTTTTATTTTTTCTTAAAGGAAATTTGCAAACCATTAGAAATCCTTTATATTTGTATATGATTCAAATTTAAAGCAATTTTTAACCCTAAAATTTTATAAAGTTATGAACAAAGCTCAATTAATTGATGCAATTGCAAGCAAAGCAGGTTTGACTAAAGCTGATTCTAAAAAAGCATTAGATGCTTTCATTGAAACTACTACAGAAGCATTAAAAAGTGATGATAGAGTAGCACTAGTAGGATTTGGTTCATTTTCTGTTTCTAAGCGTGATGCTAGAACTGGAAGAAATCCTCAAACTGGTAAGCCAATCAATATTCCAGCTAAAAAAGTTATTAAATTTAAAGCTGGTTCTGAATTAGCAGACTCTGTACAATAGATTATTGTAATTTAAAAGAGATCGTAGAGGGGGTGTATTCATAATACCTCCTTTTTTTTTGTTCCTAATTTTTTGTGGATGGAGAAGAAGTTAATACAAGCAGCAATTCATTTTC
>JBFFMG010000335.1:0-3973 GCA_041554215.1 Labilibaculum sp. | reverse complement strand
GTACCCTCTATGCTGTTAAATAGGAATAGCTTAAACAAAAGATGAATATTAACATCAAATTCCCTCATCAATTTTAGTTTATTTCATTTTTAAACATTTAGAAAAAATGTCATCCTGTTTTTTTTATAACGAGTTAAACTGACATTTTTTCAGGCACTACAAAGACAAAATGTCAAGAAACCAATCTTTAAAAAAAATGCCCCTCGCAGCAATAAGATTGTGCTTCAATCATCTAAATTACTTACCTTTACAATATCAAACCAATCCCCCTACCTATCTATTCTGGCACTTGATTTGATCCAATTAGATTGAATCGCGATTCGAATACTTTTACAAGTATGTATTGATTTTATAAATTAGTAACTGTAAAATTAGGAGGATTTATCATGACACTAGTAAAAAGAAATTCAGATCAATTCTTTCCTTCTCTATTCGACAATTTCTTTAACAGAGACTGGATGGATTGGAACAATTCAAACTTTTCGAACACCAACACTACACTGCCTGCGGTAAATGTTCTCGAAAACGATAATGAATACATTATTGAAGTAGCTGCACCAGGAATGAAAAAGAATGATTTCAATATCAAAGTAGACAACAATCAGCTTAACATTTCTTCGGAACGAAAAGAAGAGAAGGAAAGTAAAGATGGAAAATTCTCACGAAGAGAGTTTTGCTATCAGTCGTTTCACAGATCATTCCAATTACCAATTGATCTTGTAAATGGTGATAAGATTTCAGCCAAGTACACCGATGGAATTCTTAACATTCACCTTCCCAAAAAGGAAGAAGCAAAACCAAAACCTTCAAGAATTATTTCCATTAGTTAAAAAATAGATGGGCAGGCTATGTCCTGCCCTCTAAAACATATTTACAAAAAAACCACGGAAAATTAAGAGCAAATAGACTAGTACATAATCTGGAAGATGAATTTTTCAAAATAAAAAAAAATGAAAAAATTTGGCTTACTAATATTATCTGCAGTAATTGGGAGCGTTCTAACAATAGGAAGCTTTTCGCTATTACGCAGTAATGAAAAAACACTTAAAATTGAACATGTTACCGATACTCCTGTTGTAGGAGCAAGTTATACTATAACTAAAGATGGCGTATTAACCCCTTTAGAGTTTACGGATGTATCAAAAAAAGTGATGGATGCGGTGGTTCACATTAAATCAACGCGCATTCAAAACATTCAGCAATCAAAAGAAATTCCTTCTCCTTTCCGAGATTTTTTTCGTGATGATATGCTGAAAGATTTTTTCGGTCCTAACTTTCATTTTAATCCTCAGGACCCCCGACAAAATACTCCTTGGGCACGAATTGGTTCCGGCTCTGGGGTAATTATCAATTCAGATGGGTATATCGTTACAAACAATCATATGGTTCAAGGAGCTGATGATATTGAGGTTAGTTTGCACGATAATAGAATATATAAGGCAAAAGTGATTGGTACAGATCCAACAACCGATTTGGCCTTACTTCAAATTAAAGAGAAAAATTTGGTTTACATTCCTTTTGTTGACTCAGACAAAATTGAAGTTGGAGAATGGGTACTTGCTGTAGGAAATCCCTTTAATTTGAATTCGACCGTTACGGCCGGAATTGTGAGCGCCAAAGGCCGAAACATCAACATTCTGCAAAATTCAAACGCCATAGAATCATTTATTCAGACCGATGCAGCCATCAATCCGGGCAATAGTGGAGGCGCGCTTATAGACCTTAGAGGTGGTTTGGTTGGCATCAACACAGCCATTGCAAGCCCAACAGGTGCTTATTCGGGATATGGTTTTGCCATTCCTTCAAACATAGTTAGTAAGGTAGTTGAAGACCTTATGAGCTTTGGATTTGTGCAACGTGGTTATTTGGGCATTGTCATCAGAAATGTTGATGGTAATTTAGCAAAGGAAAAAGATTTAGAACTTAGCGAGGGTGTTTATGTCGACAGCCTTGCAAGTAAGAGTGCTGCAGCCGATGCAGGAATTAAAAAAGGCGATGTTATTGTAAAAGTTAACAAGGCTAAAGTGAAAACAACGGCTGAACTTCTCGAAACAGTTGGGCGTCATCGTCCGGGTGATAAACTGGATCTTCAGGTTAGCAGAAACGGAAAAGTTAAAGATTTTACCATTACACTAAGAAATTCAAAAGGAGAAGCAAATCTTAGCAAGAAAGAGACTGATTTGGTTTTGGTTCGGTTGGGAATAGAATTGGAAGAACTTAGTGCAAAAGAGGCCAAAAAGCTTGATGTATCAGGAGGATTGCGTGTTCGTAAAATTAACTCAGGGCTGATTCAACGGCAAACATCACTCAAGGAAGGTTTTATCATTCTTCAGGTTGATGGTAAAAGCATTAACAGTCTAGACGAATTTGAAAATTACCTAAACCTTAAAGGGGGTGGAATCATGCTATCGGGAATTTATGAAAATTACCCTGGTACGTACTACTATGCCTTTGGATTGGAATAAATTAAAGAGCTTTGACAATGGAATATTATCAAAACATTTTCAGTTATGTTAGAACATCAAAAATTTGTTTTAAAATCGGTTTCAGATCAAGAACATTTATTTCGTAAAGAACTACTGAAATCAATTGAATGGTTAGGCCAGGAAGAACTATATGAGTTATTTAACTGGTTAAAAAGCAATTCCTATTTTTCTCACAAAGATTGTGTTAAACAAGCTTTTAGTCATTTTTTAATTAAAGAAGGAGCCTAACTCAAGAATCTTACATTATTTATCTACTTAAAGGCAAATAAAAAGAGGCTGCATCAGATCGGATGCAGCCTCTTTGGTATATTTATAAATGTATCCTACACCTTCTCAACCTTCTTAATTCCTTTTCGATTAAAAATAATCCGGTAACGACGATAACTGGTTTCATCGTCGAGTTTAAAACGAAAAACCATATTCACAAAATAAACCTTTTCGCCATAAATCTTCTCGAATTCATCATCTTTTAAAAAGTAAAGAGGAATTTCTGGATCATCCATCTTCTGGATCAAACGCGACACGTTAAATCGAGTGATATCGACCACTCCAGTAATGTTGTAATCTCCATAAGAATTATCCAAAGCTTTTTGATCGAGTCGAAGTAGCTTGCGGTAAAAAATAATTTTCTCTCCTACTCCCCGACTTTCAACATCAACTATTCGAGAGCGATTTCGGTGTTTCATTACCCGCAAAGGGACAGTATCCTCATGAACAAAATCGAAACTCTCCTTGCACCACCCAATTTTCTCATCTCCTTTTACCCGAATAACAGTTTTATGATCGAAAAAACGTTTATTAATTTTCCCAACCAAATATAGTCGGCTAAGATCCTTAATTCTATCTTTTAGCATGTATATAATCACCAAAGCCACAAATAAAGGCATGGTAAAAGTTCCAAGGCTCTTTTGAAAAATAAAGGTAAGAGATGCTCCAAAAATCATTGCCAAACCAGCAGCCAAACTGTATAATATCTGCATGGCCAAAACACCCTCTTTTTTCTTACGGGAGTTTAGTAATAGTTGACCTTCAAAATATTTTTTAAATGCCCCATGACGATGCACAAACCAACGATTTCTATCATGTGGCTTCTCCTCAATTACTAGATAACCTTTGCCTTTTTTATAAGCAATCTCCTCACGAATCAAATTTAAAATATCTTCTTTACTTCTCTCGAATTCGGAATGATGGATTTTTTGCAATCCCCGATGCAGATAGTAAGAATGTTGCTCAAACTGACTACTCATAAACTCATCGCCGAATAAATAGTAATCGAACATTTCCTTTTGTATGGTTGGTACATTCACAATTCTACGCAAATCGCGATAGTGTCGTCCAATTTTTTGAACATTTGTAATGTACTCATCAATAAGATACTGCCGATCGTCGGGCAACTCGTTTCGAAGAATATGTTGTATTTCCCTTTGCAAGGAAGACCTGAGAATGGTATGGAACATTCGAATATGATACTCATAATTGGCTTCGTT
>JBFFMG010000334.1:0-3992 GCA_041554215.1 Labilibaculum sp. | reverse complement strand
CGTAATTATTGCCTTGTATGTTGATGATAAGCAAACATTACCTGAATCGGATTGGATCACTTCAAGTTACGATGGGAAAGTGAAAAAGACCTTAGGTAAAAAGTATGCTGATTTTCAGATAACCCGTTTTGGTGTTAATGCGCAACCTTACTATGTGCTTCTGGATAAAGAGGAAGATACTTTGGTTGAACCAAGAGCTTATGATTTAAATGCGGATGCATTTGTTGAGTTTCTGGAAAATGGGAAAAAGGAGTTTAGAAATAGATAAAAGATTACTTACTAATTTGAAAAGGTCGGAATGAGAACTCATTTCGACCTTTTTTTTGCTTTGGATAGGTGATGGATGAAACTCAATATTTATATTCATTATAGAGAGTTCATGGTAATTTGAATGAAAAGAATGCCTATTTTTAAAAGTTTGCCTTTTTAAAAAGATAGAAATTAGGTGAGCCGCATTAATCTAAAGTAATTTAAATAAAACGTATGAAGAAATACGATGTGATTATTGTCGGAGCCGGTCCTGCCGGTATCTTTTGTGCTTATGAATTAGTAAAGAACAGAGATGATTTAAACATTTTAATCCTTGAAAAAGGGAGAGGAATGGATAAGAGAAAGTGTCCGAAACATACCAATGGAGGGAAATGTGTGCATTGTAAGCCCTGCAGTATAACTACAGGATGGGCTGGAGCAGGTGCTTTTTCTGATGGAAAACTTTCATTGTCACCTGAAGTTGGAGGGACTTTACCCGAATATTTGGGAATTGATGAAACAATTAAATTGATAAAATATACTGATGAGGTTTATTTAGAATTTGGTGCAGCTTCTGATATTCATGGAGAAAGTCTTACAGTGGAAATGGAAAAGATTCGGAAAAAGGCCATTGAAGCAAATTTAAAATTGGTGCATTGTCCGGTTCGACATTTGGGAACAGAGAAAGCGCAGGAATTATATCGTAAATTATACGACTTTCTAATCGAGAAAGGAGTTGATGTTCACTTTAATTGTGCCGTTGAAAATCTGATTTTAGATGGAGACAAAATTAAAGGGGTAAAGAATGGCAAGGGAGATTATTTCGCCGATTTAGTATTGGTATCTGTCGGTCGCGATGGTGCTGATTGGTTGATGAAGGAGTGTAGTAAGGAAAGTATATCTACCGAAGTTGGAGTTGTAGACATCGGAGTGCGATTGGAGTGTAGAAATGAGGTGATGAAAGAGATCAACGACAATTTTTACGAGGCTAAACTAGTTCATTATACCAAAACTTTTGATGATAAAGTAAGAACTTTTTGTTCAAATCCTGGTGGATTTGTTTCTTCGGAATACTACGATGATAACCTGGCAGTAGTGAACGGGCATAGTTTTAAAGATTTGAAGAGTGACAATACGAACTTTGCTTTGTTGGTATCACAGAAGTTTACAGAGCCTTTTAAGGCACCTATTGAATATGGTAAACACATTGCGCGTTTGGCGAATATGCTTACCAATAATCAAATAATGGTGCAGCGATTTGGAGACTTACTTAGAGGGCGTAGAACTACATCTAGCCGATTGTTTAGAAATAACATTATACCAACTTTAAAAGATGCTGTACCAGGAGATTTGAGCTTAGTTTTGCCTCATAGAATATTGAAAGATATTGAAGAAATGATTTTGGCTCTAGATAAAGTTACGCCAGGTTTAGCATCTGATGAAACCTTACTGTATGGTGTTGAAGTGAAATTTTATAGTAGCATCACAAAAGTGGATAATGGATTTCAGTCCAAATCAGTTAAAAATCTTTATTTAGGTGGTGATGGTGCTGGAATTACCAGAGGTTTAATGCAAGCTTCGGTAAATGGAGTTGTGATAGCCCGTGAGTTCTTGAAAAAATTATAAATTCAGTTATATTATTGATTGCTGATGCATTTGTTATCAGCAATCAATTATTCTAATTTAGCGAGATTTTTTTTGAGAATGAGGAAGGTAAAAACTAAAAATACTTCCCTCGTTTGGGGTACTTTCAACTTTCACCCAGCCATCTAATTTTTTAACAATTCGTTGCACGATTGATAATCCTAAGCCATGGCCTTTTACAAGTTTATCTCCTAATTTATGCGGATCAACAAAAATAATATCGCATTGCCTTTTATCAAGTCCCATACCATTGTCTTTCACCCAGAATTTACTGTAACCTTCCTCAGTTTTTGAACTTCCAATTTCGATACAGGGAGGAGTGCCGCCATACTTAATTGCATTTCGTATGTAGTTGTACCAAACTTCCTCGATCCAGGGGCCGTAACCAACAGAAGGTTCAAAATCGGAGGCGATAGTTATTTTTGTGATTTCTCTTTCGGATTTGGAAATGCGGGTAACAGCCTCTTCAACAATATTTTTCATTGGGAGATAGGATTTTACAACTTCATTTTTTTTAAGACTGGAGAAAAGAAGCATTTCCTGAATGATGCTGTTCATTTTAAAACCACTGGAAACAATTATTTCTAAAAAAGAATTGAGTTTCTTTTCATTCATCTCATTGTCATCAAGAATCAGCTGACTAAAGCCGATGATACTATTTAATTGAGAATGTAATTCATGAGCAATTGTATGTGCAAATGCATCTAATTCAATGTTTCGTATTTTAAGTTCATTCTCTGCTTTTACTCGTGCCGAGATATCGGTAATAAAAGCTATACCTATAAGTTCTTTGTCCGAATTGATAAAGCTCAAACTAATTTCAAGTGAAAAAATAGTACCGTCTTTTTTTATTCCGGATAGTTTTGAATTAGCATGCCCCATTGGTCGGATTTTTGGAGCCGAAAAATATTCAGTTAGATGTGTTTTGTGTTCTTCTTTATATCTGTTTGGAATTAGTTTCTCGATTGGTTGGTTTATTAATTCATCACTTTCATATCCAAATAACTCGTTAGTTGTTCCGTTTACCAACAAAATTTTACCATTCTTATTAATAAAAATGACGCCCTCTGACATGGACTCAATTAATAAGTGAACAGAAATATTATTCTTGAAAATATATGAGAAATCCATCATCATCCCTTCTTTTAACCTATGTTTTTCAAATCTGGGCAAGAAACAACAAGCTGTATAAGCAAGGTTTATTAGTAAAACTTCTCTAAAATATCGAATAATTGCGGACTAACAAGTCTTTTACTATTAAATTAGGATAATATAGAGAATTATTTTTGTGTAGAATCTCTTATAATTAATTTACTTGAGAGGTTTATAGTTTTGGGTTCTAATATATTTTTTTCGAGAATTCTTTGAAAGAGCCTCTCTGTTGCAATTTTGCCAATTTCTAATCCCATTGGGTCAATCGTAGTAAGTGGAGGATTATACATTTGACTGAATGTCTTTTCACAAAATCCAATTAAAGCAAGATCGGTAGGGACCTTAATTTTTTTCGAATATACCACTTTCATGATCCCCGACATTGTTAAATCACTAATAGCTAAAATAGCATCGGGTTTTTCTTTCAATTCAAAAAGTTTATGAGTTTCTATTTCTGTTTCATTTGTTGACTGTCCGGAGATAACATATTGCTCATTAAAAGGGATATTGTATTTTTCCAATGCCTTTTTATATCCTTCCAAGCGATTGCTACTTATTAATAAATTTGGGTTGCCTAAGCAAATGGCAATTTTTTTGCATCCAATTTGTATTAGGTGTTCAACAGCTTTATATGCACCCGAAACATCATCAACAAGCACCATATCTGCGGGTATGTTTTTAGGTATTCTGTCGAAAAAAACAATTGGAGTATTTGCTTTAATTAGATTTGAAAAATGACTGAGATCTTCTGTTTTTTTTGAAACAGATGCAAGAATTCCTTCTACATTGTTACTCATTAAAATATCCAGGTTGTTTTTCTCTCGTTCGTAGGATTCATTAGATTGCAGAATCATTAAATTGTAACCTCTTTTATTAACCTCATGTTCTATTCCTTCTATAATCGAAGGAAAAAAGAAGGGGGAGATATGCGGTACAATTAAGCCAAT